>LJUW01000025.1 GCA_001304315.1 candidate division Zixibacteria bacterium SM23_73_2
TTTGATCCCTGGGGTTTGGATGAAGAGGACCCCCTGATTACCCAGAACCTTGTAATTGAGAGATCGGAAGAACAAGATATTGGTTATCCCCAGAGCCTCACCCAGGAAGATTCAGAAATAGGGTTTAAAACATTATACAGAGTTCAAGTTTTCGCCACCAAGTTTCCTCAACAAGCTTATATAATCGCTGATTCATTAAAAGTGGATTTCGAGGAGAATATCTACGTTGATTATCAGTCTCCTTATTATAAGGTGAGATTGGGAGATTTCGAAAGAGAAAAGGATGCTCAAAGATTTCTTACCCTGGTCAGGTCAAAAGGTTATTTCGAATCCTGGGTGGTTAAAGTTAAAACAAGGGTAGAAGATGTTAAAGACTGAGATAAAAAAGATCGACCCCCAGAATCCTGATCCTGAGATTCTGGAGGAGGCAATTCAGATAATTAAAAACGGAGGGTTGGTTGGTCTACCCACTGATACGGTTTATGCGTTAGGAGCTGATGCTTTCAATCGTGAGGCGGTTGACAAGATATACAAGATCAAGAAAAGGGACAAGAAGAAACCCATTGCGGTATTCATCAACGATCCTGAGAAGGTGGAGGAGTATGTTGATAAGATAAGCCTTGCCGGCAGGCTGATGATCGAGAAGTTCTGGCCAGGTGCTTTGACTTTGGTTTTCAAAAGCTCAGATGATAGGTTTTCGCATCTTATGGGAGGAACCAGCAGGTTGGGGATAAGGATTTCGCCCAATAAACTGCTTTTTTCAATAGTGGAGAAGACCGGAGTACCAATTACCTCCACCAGCGCCAATGTCTCGGGAAGGAGGATTCTGGCAACTGCCAGTGGAGTACGCTATTATTTCAACGGAAGGATGGAACTGATCCTGGATGCGGGGAAATCCCCTGAGAGATTCCCCTCGACCGTGGTGGACATTTCCTCTGACCAGATCTTTTTGAACCGGCCCGGCGCTTTGCGACTGGAGAGAATCAGGAAGGTGTTTCCCCAGATAAAAATCTTGAGAAAAAGTTAAATAAAATCATGGTGGATAAAACAAATCTATTTGATTTTCCACCTTTTTTAGTTGGGGATCGGAAGTGAGTTCTAAGTTTATGGTTCTCTTTGTTTGTACCGGCAATACCTGTAGAAGTCCTTTTGCCAAGGCGATTTTGAAGAAGATCGCCAAAGAAAAAAGGGTCGATTTCATCGAGGCAAAATCAGCTGGGGTTAACGCTTTCAACGGATACCCCGCTTCCCTTCATGCCAAGGAAACCGCAAAAGCTTTTGGAGTTGACCTTTCAAACCACGCCTCCCAGTGGCTATCCCCTGAGATATTAAAAAAAGCGGATTTAATCCTGGCTATGTCGGAGGATCATCTTGACCGGATAAAGGAGATAGATTCAGATTCACTAAAAAAAACTTACCTTTTGAGCTCCTTTCCGAAAAAACTTCACCGTAAAACCGATTCGATAAAAGATCCCATAGGTGGAAAACCTGAGGATTACCAGGTTTGTTTTCAGCAGATAAGCTCAAGCATCCAAAGAATTTTCCCTGAGCTTGTGGAATTGGCTCAAAAAAAGATTTTATTGATATGAAAGCGTTTTTTGTTTTTTTGATTATCCTTTTTGTGTTTTTTTCTGAAGAGAATTACGGTGATACAACGGATTTGCTCTCCAGCAGTTTAGAAGATCCCCAAGAGGTTCAAACCTTTCCAGAATTTTATCCCAATGCGTCTTCCCGCTCCCTCAAGAGAGTTATTCCCAACCAAGCTTTTGGAGTTGGCGAGAAGTTGATTTACAATGTAAGGTATGGACCTATTCATGCCGGGACCGCGGGGATGGAGGTAGCTGAGCTGGTAAATTATAATGGGCAAAGAAGCTACAGAGTAATATCATTTGCTAAATCGAGCAAATTCTTCTCCCTTTTTTTTAAAGTAGACGACAGGGTCGAATCGATTATCGATTTCTATGGGCTGTACTCCCACCATTTCGAAAAACATCTCAAAGAGGGTAAATACGAAGCGGACCGATTTGTGGATTTCGATCAAAAGAATAACCTTGCTTACGAGGGAACCGATACCATACCCACCCCTGATTTCGTCCTGGATGCTCTGGCAAGCTTGTATTACGTCAGAACCTTGGATTTGGAGGTGGGAAACTCGGCTTTCATCAACAACTACTCCGACAAAAAAAACTATCCCCTTGAGGTTAGGGTTTTAAAAAAAGAGGAGGTGAGGGTACCAGCGGGACGTTTTTCCTGTGTAGTGGTAGAGCCGATCCTCCAGGCATCTGGAATCTTTAAACACGAAGGGAAGTTAAAAGTATGGCTCACTGATGATGAGTATAAAATACCCGTCAGGATGAAAAGCAAAGTGGTTGTTGGTTCAATTAGCACCGATCTTGAAAGTTATACCCTGGGGGAAATAGACAAAAAATAAGATGTCAAAATACGAACCAATAGATCTAAACAGGGTTAGGACTCATCCTTTTGACTTAAAAAAAAGGAAAGTCGAGATCAAGGATTTCTCTAAACCGGATGGAAATGCCCTATCTTTTTCTGCCTTTCTTGATTCGCTGCCCAGGGTGTTAAAAGCCTCAGATTTGAAAAAGTTGATTGATTTAATACTGTTGGCTCGGAAGAATAAAAAACCCGTTATATTTTTTGGGGGCGCTCATCTGATTAAATGCGGCCTTTCCCCTCTGCTTGTGGATCTGATGGAAGATGGCTTTTTGACTTTTTTCTCCACCCACGGTGCCAGCATTGTTCACGATATCGAGATAGCCTTCTTCGGAAAAACATCTGAGGTGGTTGAAAAAAACATCGAGGATGGAAGTTTCGGGATGACCGCTGAAACCTCTGAAATATTCAATGGTGCTGTGGCGGAAGCTAAAAAGCTTAATTTAGGATTGGGAGAAGCTATAGGTAAAAAGATCACTGAGGGGAATGCTAAATACAAAGAATACAGTCTTTTTTTCAACGCATACAGGTTAAATATCCCAGCTTGTGTACATATTGGTATTGGAACCGATGTTTTGAATCAGAATCCCGGATATGAGGCAGAGACTGTTGGGAAAGCGAGTTTTTTGGATTTTAAAATACTGTGTGAGGAAGTGTCAAAAATAGATGGCGGCGGCGTGGTGATGAATTTTGGCTCAGCTGTAATTTTGCCAGAGGTTTTTTTAAAGGCGCTTTCGGTTGCCCGGAATATAAAGGGGAAGGTCGATGGTTTCGTAACCGCTAATTTCGATATGATTCAGCACTATCGTCCAATCCAGAACGTGGTTAAAAGACCGACCCAGAGTTCTGGACATGGTTTTTCCTTTACCGGTCATCACGAGATCATGCTTCCGCTTTTATATTGGGCCTTGAAAGTTAACTCAAACAGGAAAACAAAAGTGTAGATCTTGAAGGAATAAAAAGAAAGGTAAATTATGGCAAAATTAGTGGAATGCGTTCCCAATTTCTCTGAGGGAAGAAGGCCAGAAGTGATAGATAAAATAATCGAGGAGATAAAATCGGTTGAAGGTATTTTGTTTCTGGATAAGGAGATGGATAAGGATCACAATCGGGCGGTGATAACTTTTGCCGGAGGTCCTGAAGAGGTGAAAATTTCTGCCTTCAAGGCGATAGCCAAGGCAGCCGAGCTTATCGATATGGAGAAGCATCAGGGCGAACATCCCCGGATGGGAGCAACTGATGTGGTTCCTTTTATTCCCATCTCCGGAGCTACCATGAAGGACTGCGTTGAGTTGGCACAGGAGCTGGGTAAGGAGGTGGGTGAAAAACTCTCTATTCCGGTTTACCTGTATGAGGCAGCTGCCACCAGAACGGACCGGGAGAATTTGGCCGATGTGAGGAGAGTTCAACGTCTATTTGGGAACCAAGGATGTCCGGGTAGCTAAAAGGGTGGCCAAGGCGATAAGATTTGGCGGAGGAGGATTAAGATACGTCAAAGCCTTAGGGTTTGACATCCAAGAGAGAGGAATTGTCCAGGTCTCGATGAACCTGGTAAATTATTCAAAGACCCCGGTATTCAGGGTTTTTGAGATGATTAAATCGGAAGCAAACAGGTATGGTGTTCCGATTGTGTCAAGCGAGATCGTTGGACTTACCCCTATGAATGCCATGATCGATGTTGCTGATTTTTATCTTCAACTGGAGAATTTCAAAAATGACCAGATTCTGGAGAACAAACTGATGCATATTGCCTCGGCTCAAAAACATGGTTTGGCTGATTTTCTGGATGAGGTGGCAGCCCCAAAAGCTGTTCCCGGCGGTGGCAGCGTATCAGCAACTGCTGGTGCTTTGAGCTCTGCTCTGAGTTCCATGGTGAGTGGTTTGACCATTGGAAAAAAGAAGTACCAGGAAGTTGAGGAGGAGATGAAGGAGGTTCTGGGTAAATCGGAGGGGCTGAGAAAAGAATTGAAAGAATTGGTGATAAGAGATGCGGAAAGCTACCAGAAGGTTGTCGATTCCCGCAAGCTCACCAAAAATACCGACATAGAGATGAAAAGAAGAGAGAGGGCTATTCAGGATGCAACCAAACAAGCTGCATCGGTTCCCCTGGAGGTGATGGAGAAAGCCTTTGAGGTTTTGAAACTGGCTAAGATAGTTGCTGAAAAAGGAAATGTTAACACTGTTTCCGATGCCGGTGTGGCAGCGCTTCTGGCGAAAGCCGCCATCGAGGGAGCGGGGTACAATGTTAAGATTAATCTGAGCTCGATTTCAGATCAAGATTTCGTAAATCAGACTAAAGAAAGATTTGATAGGATAACGGCTGAATCTGTGAGTTTTGCTGAGGGTATTAAAAAAACTGTGGAAGAGAAACTGTAGTGCCTGAAAAATTAATTGATTTACATATCCATACCACTGCTTCGGACAGCTTGATTACCCCGGAGGAAGCGCTGGATCTCGCCCATAAAGCTGGCCTTTCGGCTGTAGCTTTTGCAGACCACGATACCATGGAGGGATTTTATCAGGGTGAGAAAAAGGCAAATGATTTGGGAATTGAGCTTATTCCTGCAGTGGAGTTGAGCATCTCGTACAAGGGTGGGGATTTTCATCTTCTGGGGTATTTACTTGAGCACCAGGAAAAGAGTTTTAAAAGGAAAATCGAGTTTTTCAGAAATGAACGACTGGAAAGAGGGGAGAGGATGGTGAGGAAATTGAATGAGCTGGGAATAAATCTAACTATGGATATGGTTAAAAGGATGGCCCGGGGTGGATCGGTGGGTCGACCTCACCTTGCCGATGCTTTGTTGAAAGAGGAGATCGTCCGAACTTACGATGAGGCTTTTGCCAGGTATTTGGGTTATCACGCTCCAGCTTACGTTCCCAAAAAATACCTTAATCCCAGGGAGGGGATCGATCTGATTCACAGTGTTAAGGGGGTGGCTGTTTTAGCCCATCCCGGAACTACCAAAAGGGACAATCATGTACCTGACCTTGTGGCTTTAGGTTTGGATGGACTGGAGGCTTACCATTCCCAGTACGACGCTTCCACGGTTAAATACTACACAAACTTATCCCGGAAATTTGGTCTGATATATACCGGCGGATCAGATTGTCATGGTAGAAGAGGAGAGGTATTGATTGGAAGGGTCAAAGTTCCGTATAAGTGTTTGGAGATGTTGAGAAGGGTCAAGAAAGAAAAATTCGGATAGTGTTTTTACTTTGAGGTTTTTATGAAAAGGTTTTTTATCTTTATCATTCTTATTATTCTTCTGTTGGTTCCCCGAGTGAACTTGGCAGAGGAGCTTTCATCCTATGAACAGAAGCTGGTGGAAAAGGTTAAGGATGTATTCGACACAGAGAAAGAGCTGACTTTCGATTTGCCAGTATGCGCCACCCCAATTTTTTTGGAGGTGAAGGCTGCGGAAGACAAACTTTCGCTTCAAGCAAAGAAAATTCTTGAGACTTATGTTTCCAGGCCGGGTGCGATCTGGGATCCACATGATACCCTGGATACCCCTTCAGGTCATTTCAGAATTCACTACACCACAGAAGGTATTGATGCGGTTTACCAAAAAGATGTTGATAATGACGGAAACGGAGTGCCCGACTACGTTGACAGCTGCGCTGAGTTTTTGGATTACACCTGGTCCTTTGAAGTCGACACTTTGGGGTACAAACCGCCCCCATCCGACAGTTTTTATCCTCCGGATAATGGTGGGGATGGAAAATATGATGTCTATTTAAAGAATATGGGGAAAGGATACTATGGATATACTGAGCCTGAATTACTCTATCCTGGTTCAGATAGGTCTAAAACCAGCTTTATCGCATTGCGGAATGATTACTCATACTTCCTGTATTTATATGATAACATATATGAGCCATTGAAGGCTACTATTGCACACGAGTTCTTCCACACAATCCATTTCTCTTATGATGCTGATGAAGGTATCCCGGATGGGCAGTACTGGATGGAGATCTCAGCAGTCTGGATGGAGGATCAAGTTTTTGATGAAGTCAATGATTACCTGAATTATTTACCCTGGTTTTATAATTACCCTTGGCTTTCGCTGAAGACTTTCTCCGACGAATTGGATGAACCGATTGAGCGTTTGCACCCCTATGCCAGCTGTGTCTGGGCTTTTTTTCTCTCCGAAAAATTCAACGATAAAGATATTATTAAAAAAATCTGGGAAAAATGCGGGGAAACAAAAGGACCCAATGCTATGGAAGCTACCGATGAAATTTTAAAAGATACTTTATACAAAAGCTCTTTTGAGAATGCTTTCAGGGAATTTACGGTTTGGAATTATTTTATTGGAGATAGAGCTGTACCGGATAAGTTCTATTCCGAGGGGGAGACCTTTAAGGACACCCTTGGCAACCCTCTGGAGATGAAGGTTCAGGATTCTTTTTCCTCCTATCCGGTAGACACCAATTCAAATTCTTACATTCATCCTCCACAGTATTTAGGAGCAAACTATGTGGTTTTTAAACCTCAAAATAATGAGGGTGGGTTGAGACTTGAATTTACTGGTGAATCAGGGGAGTGGAAGATCTCAGCAGCCGGTTATAATCCCTTCAACCCTGAACCATCAATCGTGGAATTTGACGTGGATTCTTTGACTAATTATGGATTGGCAGAGATCTACGATTGGACTTCTTATTCTGAGATCGTGATGATCCCCGCGGTGGTAACCAGAGAGCCCGGTGGGTATTTTTCTTACCGGTATTTAGTCGATTATGATAGTTCTCTGCACGGAGAGAAGCCATTTCCCTCAAAAGATGTGGTCTATCAAAATTTCCCCAATCCCTTTGTAATTGATGATTCAGATTCTTACACCTTTTTTAGATTTTCATTATCAAATCCCACCAGAGTCAGGATTGACATATTCACCTCATCAGGCGAGCGGGTAAAGACGATTCATTCAAAGTCCTTATATCCCACGGGAAATTATGTTGAAAGAACTTCAGCCATTCCCTGGGATGGCAGGAACGAAAGTGGAGAATACGTATCATCGGGGATATATCTTTACCATGTCAAGACCAATAACACAAGCGTGGTGAAGAAGTTGGTGGTGATAAGGTGAGAATCTCCGGGGGGAAAGCTGCCAAGATCGGGATATTCGTCGGTCTGGCCATTGCCTTGTCCCTCCCTTTAATTCAGGTTCCCAATGTCGAGCTTTTCACCCTGGTGGTCTTTTTATCCGGATATTCTTTAGGATGGTTCGAGGGAGGGGTGGTGGGAGCTTTGTCGATTTTCCTCTACTCTTTTTTTAACCCTTATGGTTTCCCTCCTTTTCCAGTTCTTTTAGCACAAATCTTAGGTATGGTGATAATAGGGGTATGCGGTGGGCTGGCTTTCAGAACCGAGTTTCTTTATTTAAAAAGAATCTCGCCTTTTTTAGGTATGGCTTTGTTCGGATTGGTCTTGACTTTGATATATGATCTTTTAACCAACCTTTCGGTGGCATATCTTGTGGGCAAGCTCTGGGAAGTGATGATCCCGGCTGTTCCATTTTCTCTGATTCATATCGGCTCCAATACTATCATTTTCATCGTGTTAACCCCTGTTTTTTTCAAGCTTTTTGAGATGGGAAAAACTTCGAGTTTCTTTGCAAAGCTATGAGTCCTCTTAAGGAAATTTTTGTTTCTTTAGTTTTTCTTCTTATCCTTAGCAACTCTTTTATTTGGGCTAGCTCAGAAGATTCTTGTGAAGTTGCTGATACCAGCTTTGAAGGGAAAGTTCTGGAGCTTTTCAGCTTAGATGAAGTGATTACTTATCAAGAGATTGACGAAGGCATTTCCAAAAGCCTTAGGGATGCTTTAATAAGATTCAGACTTATTGATATAATATCCTACGGGATTTACGGGCAGCCTGAGATAGCGAATATCTGGGGTTCTGAAAATCTTTTGTTTCTGGAGGATGACATACCTCTTGAAGGGGAAGCTCTCTACCTTACTAATTCCAGTCTCTTTGATCTGAATTCTTTTCCGACCAACAACATCGATACTTTGAAAATAATAGAAGGTGGGGTGGCAAATATTTTTTCTAACCGAGCCGGGCTGGGATGCGTTAAGATAAAGGGTAAGAATTTCAATTCCCAAAAACCTTATTCAAAGGCATGGTTTCAGAGAGGTCCTGATCATTATCGGCATACCAGGATTGAACTGGGAAGAGGTTTTTTTTCATCCGGGAAAATCTATCTAACCGGAGAGTTCAAAAAATATGGGGGAAAAGAGCAAAACTCGGATATCGATTCCAGATATTTTACCTGTAAAACCTCCTTTGATTTGAGGAGTAACTTAAAGCTTGATTTGGATGCCTTGCATTATAGCAACGAGATGGGGATTCCAAGTTACGATGAAAATCTTAGAGCACGCAAGGATCAATCTGACTGGAGGTTGAATCTGAAAACCTCCTATAAGCCAAATAGAAATCATCTTTTAGCGATTGATCTTTTCTACTCTCCTGAAGACCAGGAACTGAAAAACGTAAAAACATCAGAGAAAGAGAAGAAAAAAGAGAGAACTTTATATCTCAGGGTAAGGGAGGAAGGCGATTTTGGCCGACATCATTTTTTGTTTACCAGTTATTTAGGAAAAGAAAAATTGGAATGGTTCGATTATCATTCGATCTGGAAGGGATATATTTCAGGGGCTGACATTTTTCAACTCCATCCCAAAATTTCATTTTTGCTTTTTTTAAAATTGCATAAGCTCGAGGATTTCAAAAAAAGGTTTTCCGCTTTAGGAGGAATCTCTTATTCTCCGACTGTAGATTTTACCTTATATGGCACCGGCGGAAGGTTTTATAATTTCCCTTCTCTTTTTGATTTATATCCACCCTCAGATGAGGAGATCGTCCAGAGAGGAAATTTAGAAGAACAGAGCTTTTCAGAGTTCAATTTGGGTGTCAAATGGGTTAAAGACATTTACAAAATCAGATTGGGTTTAGTGAAAACCGAGATTGAAGATGATATATTGTATAGAGATGGATTATCTGAGAATTTCGATAATGAAACTTATGGCTCTTATTTGAGTTTTTCCTTTGATCCCCATCCCAATTTCTCAGCTTTTACCTCCTACTCTTACAAAGATGTCAAATACAAACAAAATAGGGATGAATACTCGATGCCTTTCATTCCTCAAAACAGCGCATTTTCTTATATCCAGTACAAAAAAGAATTCTTGAAAAAAGAGATTGAAATAAAGCTGAGACTTGAGGGTGAGTATCTATCAAAAAGATATCTGGAATATGAAGAAAAAGATAAAGTTTCTGAGGTTTTTGTACTCAATTCAAAAATCACGGTGAGACTTTTAGATTTTCACCTTTATGCTGCGGTCAATAATATCACTGATCAGGAATACAAATCAAAAGGTGAATACTATATGCCCCAGAGGGAAATCTTATTGGGATTTTACTGGGAGTTCTGGGATTAATATTAAAAGGAGGAGAAAATGAACAGGGAAGAGGCTTTGGAGCTGGTTAAATCCAAGGTTAAAAACAAAAATCTGATCAAGCATATGCTGGCAGTTGAGGCTATAATGAGAAGGATTGCTAAGCATTTTGGAGAGGACGAGGATTTCTGGGGATTGACCGGACTTCTTCACGATCTGGACTACGACGTTACAGTTGAAGATTTTGAAAAACATGGTCAGATAACAGTTGATTGGCTTAAAGTCTATGATCTGGATGAAAAGATATTATATGCTATAAAAGTTCATCCTAAAAAAGGTGGACAGAAATCAAAGATGGACTGGACTCTTTTTGCCTGCGATCCTCTTTCAGGTTTGATCGTTGCTGCTGCTCTGATGCACCCTTCTAAAAAATTAAAGAACGTGGATGTTCAGTTCGTTTTGAACCGTTTCAAGGAGAAAAGATTCGCAGCCGGGGCTAAAAGGGAGGATATAATGGAGTGCGAAAATCTTGGGTTAGCGCTTGAGGAATTTGTTAGGTTATCTTTAGAGGGGATGCAATCCGTTGATGAGGATCTGGGGTTATGACTATTTGTAGGCACGTTTCTAACCATGCTTAAAAATAGAGTAAACCCTTTCGGGCTTACAAGTCACGCTGAAGCGTGACACTCCAGAGATTACTGGATTATAAACCTTTAGGTTTATTAAATTAAATATTAGAGTAAAAAAATGACTCAAAATCAAATTTCATATTTTATCAATCCAGAAAATGCTCCAGGGTTTTCCCAGATGGAGGGATTGAAAACTAAAATCCTTACCGGGCTTTGTGGCGAGAAGATGATGATGGTTCTTAATTCGACCTTACCAGATCATACGGTACCGACTCATTCTCATCCTCACGAACAAATCGGGATGGTATATTCTGGAAAGGCAAAGCTGAAGATCGGGGATGAGGAGAGAATTGTCCAAAAGGGAGATTTTTACTGCATTCCAGCGAATGTTCCGCATTCTGATACTTGCATAGGGGATGAGCCTTTTGTGATGCTGGATATCTTTTATCCGGTCAGGGAGGATTTTGTTGAGAAGTTAAAGAAGATGCGGAGATAAAGTTTGGTTTATGGGTGATCGAAGGTTGAGAAAAGTTATTTGATAAGATCTACCCACCTTGAGGCAAGGTGGATATACGTGTTATGGTTTATTGAAGTAAGGTGAGGATATTTGTTTAGAATTTTAAAAAAGTGTTTAGTCACGCTGAAGCGTGACACTCCAGGTGTTTTTGGAGTGTTAGCCTTTAGGCTAACTTGGTCAGGCGTAGGCTTGACCCGTCTTGTATATCCTTAGAGTAAACCCTTACGGGTTTACAAGTCAAGCTGAAGCTTGACACTCCAAAAAATCAAAGTGAATTCAAATCAAATTAAAAAGCCACTATTAATTTTTATCCTCTTTTTTATTTTTATTTCAGTTCTTGCGAACAAAACCAACGCTAATAATACCTCAGATTCCGATTCTATCTGTATTGAAAATAATCTGAAAAAATCCAGCCGGTGGTGGGGGAAGGACAAGCTTCAGCATTTTCTGCTTTCGGGTGTTATTGCTGGATTCTCGTATAAGATTTGTAAGGATGCTTTCAATAAGGACAAAGACACCTCCCTGAAATTCTCGTTTAACTTTACTTTAAGTTTAGGTATTGGAAAAGAGATCTACGACCAGACAAAACCTGAAAAAAACTTTTGCATAAAAGACATTGTTTTTGATATCTTGGGGGCAGGATTTGGTATCTTTATAGCCACAAGATGAGTTTCAAAGATAAAAAACAACTTTATGGCTGGGTAATATACGATTTTGCCAATACCATCTTTTCGATGAACATTATAACCATGTATTTTGCCCAGTGGATTATCGTTGATAACGGAAAAGAGGACATCTGGTACAGTTTCGCCTATGCTGCATCGATGCTTTTAGTGGCAGTAACCATGCCGGTTTTAGGTGCTGTATCTGATGGCTACGGTAAAAGAAAGCCTTTTCTTCTTACTTTAACCCTGGGATGCATTTTTGGAACGGTGTTGATAGGAATAGTCAGTCAGAATGTTGCTTTAGTGGATTTAAGAGTCTATTTAGCTTTAGCTCTTTTTATCATAGCTAATTTCAGCTTTGAAGGAGGACTGGTCTTTTACAATGCTCTGCTTCCTGAGGTGAGCACACCGAAAAATATAGGCAGGATCTCGGGATTGGGAGTCGGGTTGGGATATTTCGGAGCTATATTAGGACTTTTGATGATAAAGCCTTTTGTTGACGGGAATCTATTTGGCTTAAAACTCCCATATTTTTTAGGTGGAGGAAGGGAGAAGGCATTTATTCCTACTGCTTTTTTCTTTCTGCTTTTTAGCTTGCCCGCTTTCATCTGGATTAAGGAAAAAGCTAAAGATAAAGACAGGAGATTCAAGTTGAATATCAAAAAAGCTTTTAACCGGGTTTGGGATGGGATAATTCATACCAAAAAATATCCGGGGGTCTTGAGATTTCTGATCTCCGATTATTTTTTCGAGGATGCCATAGCAACCACCATCGTTTTTATGGCAGTATACGCTCAGGTGGTTATGGGAATTGGGGATGAGGTCAAGGTCTGGTTTTTCATCCTGTCCACCACCTTTGCGGTTTTGGGTTCTTTTCTGTGCGGGTTCATAACAGATCTCATCGGTCCTAAAAAGACTTTGTTTTTCGTTGTAATTGGTTGGATTTTTTCTTTAAGCATAATAATGTTCACCCATAATTTGGCCCTGTTCTGGATTATCGGTTCTCTCATCGGGATTTTTTTAGGCTCGACCTGGACCTCCTCCAGACCCCTTTTGACCAGCCTGGCCCCGAGGGAGATGTTGGGAGAGTTTTTCGGGCTTTACTCCTTGTCTGGAAGGGCAGCGGCGATCGTTGGTCCGATACTCTGGGGTGGAGCTGTTTTGTTTTTTAAAAAGGATAACCTTTTTGTTCAAAAGGTAGTATCATTACTTGAATCTTTTGGAGTATACATCTCAGAGGTGACTTTGGGTACAATTCAATACAGGTTCGGGATTGGCATTTTGTTGATTTTGATGATAGTGGGGCTGTTGATATTCGTAAAAGTACCCGACAAATTTAAGAGAAAATGAATCACTGGATGAGCTGAATAGTGTGAATAAAATGAATAATTCGAAGAGTTTTTCAAATCCTGAGAAGAAAGGATGGTATGAATGCGTTGGGGTGATGCACATTCACTCCAGTGATTCTGACGGCAGCAAATCCATTCCGGAGATAACCGAAATCGGAGGGGGATTGGGGCTTGATTTTTTGTTCTTTACCGACCATATGATTTTGAAATCTTATCACCGAAACCTGGAGGGATGGTATCCCAAAGGTACCTCAAAAAAGAAAACCTTAGTGGTGATAGGTTATGAGATCAACGATGGTAATAACAAAAACCACTACCTGGCGTACAATTTAAATGACCTGGTTCCGGGGGAGCTATCCGCTTACGAGTATGTTAAGGAGGTCAAAAAAAAGGGTGGTTTTGGTATTATAGCTCATCCGGATGAGATAAGGGATAGGTTCACTCAGTTCCCTTCTTATCCCTGGACCTGCTGGGAGACTGAGGATTTCGACGGGATCGAGCTCTGGAACCAGATGTCGGAGTGGATGGAAAAGTTGAATAAAAAAAACGAGCTTAAGATGGTATTGTCACCGAGAAGGTCTCTGGTATCTCCCACTCCAAGAATCCTTTCCAGATGGGACCAGCTAAATAAAAAAAGAAAGGTGGTGGGTGTTGGAGGGGTGGATGCTCATGCTCATCCTATTGAAATAGGACCTTTAAGAATAACCATATTTCCATATAAGGTTCAGTTTAAATCTCTTAGAACTCATATTTTGTTGGATAAGCCTTTATCATCTGATTTTTCGAAGGCTAAATTGCAACTTTTTTCCGCGCTTAAAAACTGCAACGTTTTTACCTCCAATTACCGCTGGGGAGATGCTAAAGGATTTAAATTTTACGCTGAGTTAAAGGGCAGGTATTTTAAAGTGGGGGATGATATTAATTTTGAAGATGGTATCATCTTGGGAGTCAACACTCCTGATGCGGCACAGATAAAATTGGTTTCGGATGGGAAAGTTATTGCTGAGAATAATGGATCTAACCTGAGTTATAAAATTGATTCTAAGGGGAACTTTCGGGTGGAGGTTTTCCGCAACGGGAAAGGCTGGATTTTCTCTAATCATATAAGGGTGGTGTAAATTGAAACTTCGCAAGTGATAGCTTCTAAAAAGTAACGTCAGGAGTTTCCTCCTAACGAAAATTTCTGTCGGGAGGTAACTCCCGACAGCACTACATACTACATTAGAGATTTTCTATGATATCAATTTACACTTTAATGAAAAAAATAAAATAGTATCATTCTCCCCCTGAGTTTCCGCGGATGATGACATCCGAGGGGAGCTTTATAATATTTTCTAAATAGCTTGCGATAATGTTATTCTGATCCCGCCTTAGAAGGGGAAAGAATCTCGGAAGGAAATTGCTTAGCAATGACAGTGTGAATTATTTTAAAATACCATAGAGGGAAGTCTTTATAGATTTTCAAGTATCCCCTGCCTGATTTCCTCTTTTCCTGTATATTCCATCATATCCTGCCAGCGTTTTTGCAGATCGCATAACTTAAAAAAAGGATCGAATTTGGGAACGGCATCGGTTCTGGCAAGGTGGATATTTTTCTTTGCTTCTCTGCTTCCCTCTTGGTCTCCCTGTTTTATATATTCCTCGGACAGAATATTACATGCCTTCTCGATTTTCTCCTCAAGGTCGTCTCTGAAAAAATAGCCGGGATAGGGGTCAAAATCCTCAGTTTTGATCCTGGTCATTACTTCTATATCTTTTTGATTTATGATTTTTGCCCGCTGGTAGATGAAACGGTAAATATCTTCCCTTAACCTCATCCAGGTTGGATGGGTTTTGGGAGGGGGAAGGTGCTTTATTGATAATTTATTGTCTAAAAAGAAGGAAAATCCGAACATCCTAACATTTATAAGAAAGTCTATATCCTCCCCTCTTCTGGCATGGGGATCAAATGGTATCGTGATAAAAAGATTTCTGTGGATTATCATATTGCCGCCAAAAACGAATGGCGTTTCTTTCATCCTTGGCTGGGTCCCGATTATCTTATCGAAAGCTTCATTCATCCTTTTATATTGATCCCAGTGTTCCATCCAGGGCTGAAACTCTTTTTTAACGCGGTAATCGCCATCTACCTGAAGATAGAATCCAGCTTTTGCATAGACGGTTTTGCCATCGATTTTGTCTCCTACAAATTCCCTGGCTTTGGTCATAAACTCCGGATCCTCGAATATCTCGTCATCGTCTATCAACACTGCGATATCTGAGCCTAAGATGTGGGGTATGAACATGCAGAGATTTCTGATATTGGAGTAGCCTCGTAGTTTCAAAAGATCGATATATTCTTCTTTGCCTTTGCTTTTTAAAAGATGGTGAATTTTTCCCAGATGGGAGTGACTGAAAAGCAATATATCAATTCCCATATTGGAGGTAGCGGATTTGATTATGTCAGAAATTATTTTCTCAACTTCTTCTTGAATGTCTTCTGCTGTGGCAACGGCTATTATTACCAGCTGAAAATCCTTATCTTTCAATATTGATATACTCTGTATCGCTCTTAGCAATGTTCCTTCCTTGTCCAGAGGAGTGGGGTGGTCGTATACAGCATCCCCTTCTCTCCAACCAACATCGCTTTTCCTTCCCCAATAGGATGGGATTACCATAGTGGCTTTCAAGGTTTTCTCCTTATTTTTTATCATGCATAATTTTCAATTTTCGTGTTTATTTTATTCTATGCAAAACAAGGTAATATCTCTTGTCTCTTAGATAATTTTTTATTTATTGAATCACAAATTTCTTTTTTGCTGTCCTTCACAAAGACGATCATCTTTATATTTTTCATAAATCCTTTATAATTCTTTGATTCTTTCAATTTATTAGCATCTTGATTTACTTTCGCTACAAACTGATTAATTCCTTTATCTTCTTTCGTTCCTCTTGAGAATTTTAGCGGATCTCGACTGAACATGAACTCCAAACCGTAAAGAATGACCGGGGTATCGAGCTCAATTTTTGAAAGAACTTTTTCTTTATACGATTCATAGTCTTGTGCTTTAATTTCATCATAAGTATATTGACGGATGAAATCAGGATTTAGAACAATCAGATCGTAGTATCCGCGTTTATATTTTCCACCTTTTTCGGTACGTTCCTCGTCATTTTTGATCTCGAATTTGGTGCCAGCCATATCACATCTAAAAGGAGTCGGGTATTCTTTGTGAATTAGAAAATGTTGGTGATCATCTTTATCGGGTGTTCTGACAATTGGCAGTTTTTGCTGTAAGGTTTGATAGAGATAGCAAACAAGATCATCCTCAGTGAAGAATAAACTTGGTTGGGATTTAAATTCATCATGTAATATTTTGATTGAATTATCCACCGCATCGATTATCCCTTGATGTTTCATAATAGAGTCAAAATATTTTTACACTTCATTATTTCGAGGGTTTATACACACTCATTTTGTCCGTCCAGCCATCTCTCCATTCAATATTATTAATATTGATTTTCAAAACACAGTAGTCTTTTGATTCCGGGCCATCGGGAAAGTATTGGGTGGGGTCATAATCCTTTACCAGGTTCCATATTCTTTTTTTCTGCTCCATATCCCCAACAATTTCAGCTTGGCCAAATAGATGAGCTACTTTCTCACCATTAGGTTGCTCTATGAAAGCCAGGCAGATTTTGGGATTTTGTTTTATCTGACCCACCTTTCTGGAAGAACAAGAGGTTAATATCCATACTGACATATCCTCTTCGACAATAGTGGATATCGAACGAATGATTGGCTGATCTCCATCACAGGTAGCAAGATATGCGTGCATGGAGTTTTTCTTCATTATCTCCAATACCTTATCTTTGTCAGACGAGTTCATGATTTTTCCTCCTTTATGGTTTTGGGAATATAATTGATGATTTTCTTTACTTCGGATAAATATCTTTTCTCCGATACCCAGATGCTCATGGCTTTGAATCTATTGGATTTTTTATGATATGAACCTTCCCAGAATCTGAACTTTTCAACTTTGAACTTGGATTCAGGATCGAATATTGCTTTGGCTGGAGGATGGATGTAAATCCTCAGGTCTTTACGGGTAACATTAATGGTCAAAAACTCCCTTCCTTTTGAGAAAAAATATATGGCTTTTCCATCGTCAGTTTTTATATCATCAATTCTTGTTCTCAAAGTACCCACAATATAATCGAAAAGCTCTTGAAGAACTTCAACAATCTCTTCATTTTTCAAACGTTCGGAGCTTTTTTGCCAGAAGTCTTTTGTTACCAACTCTTTTAAGGATTTTACACTCATTATATCTTATCTAATAATCTATAAGAAATTATTAAAAAATCAAGTGATCATTTGGAATGACAATTGTGGTTATCTTATTAATTTCATCAAAGTAATATGGGGACTCATTGATGGAAAAAAGAGGAATAGAGGGATTTAAGTTATATAAATGCAAATCCTTAAAATATCTTTTTGAGAATCAAGCTGCTTTTGTCCTTGTTGTTCTTTTTAGGATTAGTCAATTTTATTATTCAATATGAACCTCAAAAATCTTAACTTCTTTAGGAGTTTCCTCCCACTCCCTCTGCATTTTCATTTTAATCTGGGTCTTTCCGTGTTGTTTGGTTTGAAAATCAAATAGTTCGAGGCCGCTTCCACCGACAGCTGATGTATTAGGCACGAATCTCTGAGGTTTGAGAAGCTCAATTACGGTCGAATCATAATTCGCTTCCCAGGTATAGCCAGTTGATGGGATTGATTCAAGTGAAATGGTGAAGGTTTGACCAAGGATTACTTTAATGGGAATTTCAGGGTCATTATAAAAACTCATTATTGTTTCTCCTTAACAGAGTTTTTTGTTGGGACGGAAAGGGCTCTGATGATTGAACCCTTTCCGTCACTTTAAGCCAAGTTTTTCTCTTCAAAAAAGACGAATTGTAATCCTTGGAAGTTTGAACTTCCTTTTTTATTCGAGCAGAGGAACTTCCACAGAATAGCGCTTGAGATATCCGCCGCCGCAGTCAACCTCGATATCATTCCGGGCTACCAGGACAGCTTCATCTCCTTTGATGGCATATCCGATCTCATAGGTGCCCGGCACAACCCTGAACTGTTCTGGAATCCTGCCTTTTACGATCCAATCCCTCATCTGTTCCTGCCAGGCCTGGGCAAGCAGTTGCTTGGGTCTATCGGGATCCTCAAACTCCTTAACGGAACTTTCCTCATCCGGTGCACCAGGGGTGCCTTTGAAACGGTCTGTTAGATTATCGATGCCTCTTGTGGAGTTCTTTATGCTGGTTACAGTTCCATCGTTGTCTATGGTTACAGAAACATATCCCTTGCCCGGGGATATAACCGGAACACCATTTATCAGCTGGGTGAAATTAACAACGGTTTCGGTGACGAAAGGTCCCTCGATCTGGGTTTCATCCTCTGTACCTCCACCTTCGTGGGATAACATGATATGATCAAGGGCTAATCCTTCCTGATCAAACCCGTGTTCACGCAGGAAATCGTCGGCGAGATTCAGCGCTTTTGGTGTAGATATCTGGTTTGTGTTTTCCAGGTTGGGTCGGGCGAATTGGATCTCATAGGAGCCATCTCCCTCCAGGGCTATCTGCATATCACCATCTTTTATTGATAGAATACCCTCTGGACCAGCATGGACTTCTCTGGGCAGCCGGATACCGAGATCGTGTCGGGCAAGAATGCTGCTCACATATTTACCGTCTACAGCCCGAGGCTGTAACTCAGCGATAAGCAGGTCTTGGGGCAGGTTCTGATTGAGGGCTCGGATAGCAGCGGCTTCTTTTGCAGCATAGTACCAGCGCCACCACCACCATTTCCTGCTCACACTTCCCCAGTAGTATTTCCGCTCGTTGAAGACTCTGTTTTTTGCCTCGTCTTTGGTGGCACCGCAGGCTACCACCGAGGGAGCTTGATGATGGGAGACATCATACCAGCTGGCATCCATAAAAGCTTTACTGAAGGATTTTCCCTTATTCCAATGCTTCCAAAAAGCGCTGCCATAATCAGGGTCGTCATAGCTTACAGTTTCATATCCGAAAAGCATTCGGAAGCCCAGGTTGGCTTTGCTCCAGGTTCGGATAGGATTGTGACCTCCTAAAACACGAAGAGAAAGACAGGTGGACCAGGTGATGTATCTAACCTGTTCGTTACCCAATCTCATCTTATCAGAGCAGGCAGTTGTGCCCAGACCACCCCAATTAGCTCCTAAGGGAACATAAAATTTGCCATCCCCGGCCATGCCTCCATGACCTGAATGGTAAACAGCCAAAACCGCATCCATTCCGTAGGTGTCCTGCCAGTTGTCGTACTGCTCATAATATGCCCAGATTTTGACTCCTGCGTCTCCGTACCAGAAATTTCGGGGTTTGAATTTCTGCAAATACTTAAGCCAGCCCCCAGCATCCTCATGAGTGTATCGAAGGCTGCCCGCATTTGCGAATTTCTCCAGGCTGAAAGCTCCCCAGTAGTCTCCGGAATATGCTTTCACTCCCTCTTTTCCTGGAGGAGCTTCTTCGAAGGGACTCTCCGGTCCCTTATCTGAATAAATTATTTTCATAATCTTTTCTGATGGCTCGGGGACTTTACCTTCACGTTCTGCTTCCAATTGCTGTGAAGCAGAATCCAACTCATCGATTATTTTTTTTGGAATGTCTTTATCCATTTTTCACTCCTTTTGTTTTTAAATGTTGAACAGACCTATCGACGATTCCCTTTAATCTCTTGTATGGAGTTAAGAGAATTTTTTCCATCCACGGATACAAGATATTTTATTACCTTTGAACCAGACTTGCACTGAGTTAGCTTCGAAGAGTGCATTTCCTATGCCAGCCAGCTGAACATCGGAGACAAACTGATAACGCCACTTACCTTTAACATATGCCCAGAGCACACGCTGATTGGCTTCAAAGTTATGATCGATGACCACATGCTCTGCCCAATCGTAATCTTCCTCTTCACCGTTGGGCGTAAGAGTGCCGGTGATCTCCTCTACACCGTACATGGCAAACTTGGTGTCCATCTCTGCTTCTCCATAGCCGATCTTAAAGAAACCCTGGTTTCCCCAACCGGTGCCCCAGCTGTTCTTACATATCCAGCATTTTTCCTCTTCGCTGTATCCAATACAACAGATCGCATGGTAACCTGCAAGATCTCCGGTAGTATGGCGATAAACGCCATCTTTGTATTTGAAGAAATCACTATAAACTGCCATACATGCAACCATGGGTCCCTTTGTGTCCAACCACTGTTTCCGCTGGTCAATATTGATAATCTCATGCCATTTCCCGATTTTGAGAAGGCGATCGGCTCTGTCGCTGCAGAGTGTACAGTCGATATCTTCATCTTGGTATGGGAAACACTTCTCATCTGAGATACCTTTACTTTTGGCATAGTCAAGTGCATATGAAGGCCACCAACCCTTTTTGCATTTGCGACCTGCACCACAGAAAAAAAGGTCAGCCTCTGAAAGATCTATATCCCAAGCGGGTTTGTTATATTGAATTCTGGCTTGAGATTCAATGGTCGCTACCGTTCCGAATGCTACACATGAACCGCAACCACCTTGGTCCTGTACTGTAGTCACCCAATTCTTTCCATCTTTATCTCGCCAGTCGCGTTTTGGAGCGAAGGCAAAAGCTTTTATCTCTTTTGCCAGTACCGATTTTATACGTTCCATCTCATCCTCAGGTACTTCCAATCCTAAGCGAATCTTCTGTTCTTCATCACTTAGTCGTGAGATAGGAGTTTCACCTGCAACCCAATCGTATCCAGCATTCTTAATCATAGATCGCAGCTGTGTTAAGGTAAGTTCTTGCGGGTTGTTGGTTTTGTTTTCCTCTGACACTGGTTCCTCCTTTCATTTTGGTAAATTATAGAATGTAGTTAAACTCTTAAATCCTGTTCCTTTTAATTAGACCTCAGTTCTACATATTAATCATTCCTTTCTAATTTCTTTGGTCTTGGATGGACACTGACTTTGCATTCAAAAAGAGAGTTGCTCATGAGATTGGAAGCTGACGTTTAACCAACGTAGAAAAAAGTGGATATTAATTCAGCAAAAGCGAGGCGCGTTTCAGAATCGAGTTGGTTTCTTCATGGTTAAAAAGACCCCAATCTTGTACAAGTTATTAAGTCATAGCTACCTCCTTGTTAAAATACAACTAAAGGCTCGCTACTTCTTGATATGCCTTGAGCTCTTAAACTTGCAACAGTTGGTGGACACGAAAAAGTCACTCAGCCTGCAAAACACGCTTGTCAAAGATTTACCGAAAGGTAAAAGTTATCCTTTCGATGTTGCGACCTTAACCCCCTCGCTTCTGAGATTCTGTGCTGTTTTGTTTTCCTCCCCGGTCTCCTCACCGAACGCTAAACAGCTTAGATCTCATATCTTTAGCTTCGCTATTTAAGAATATAATAACTATCTTTTAAATGTCAAGTGATATTTTTCATAATAATAAGGTTTTTATGCTAGTATTAAGCGATACTAAAATATATAATTATTCTCGATCATGATTTCAGAAGCTTTGCATTCCTTAAGCAAAATCGTTGTGTTTTTAACTGATTAGATGACAAGAAATTCGCAGTTTATTGCGAGTTATTTTTCCTGGTGTTTTAATTTTCGCAAATCTTCACGGTTAATTAAATATAGAGGTAAACGATTTTCAACTGCCCAGCTAACTTATAGCTATACAGGATGTTATAAAGCCAATGAATTTTATGTCTTTGGCATAGAATTTGTTAATAAGAAACTTATGGCTTTATGACTTTTAGGGTTAAGAAATTCAATTGTTTAATTTTTAATTATCGAAATCGACTCACTGAAAGATTTCTTGTTTCGTATCTATTTGGAATGTAGGTGTTCAGGTGGCGTTTGGACTTGACAAAAATGAATTTTGTGTTAACTTAAAATTAAAATGTAAGGCTGTTAACCTCAAGAAGGTTTTTTTGAAAGAAAGGCATAGTTCTACAAAATTTGAAAGAATATTCAACTATTCGGTTTGTTTCCTTATCAGTTTTTTGGGTTTACTTGTTCTTTTTGATGTGTTCAACATGGAAAAAAATATACGTAATATATTTGGTTGGGCTGTTTTGTTTTATGGCATTTTAAGATTTGTGCTATTCAGGATGCGATATAAAGGTGAGGAGACTAAGTTAAACAACTTTAAAAAATTCTTGACATGAAAAAGATATGGTTTATTTTAGGTTTTTAAATTTTATGGAGAATTATTTATGTTAAAAAGAGATTCAGAAAAGTTTTTGAAAATTGCAGTTATCTTTTTACTTTTTCTAACCCTTTTTACCTCCACCTCCGGATGCAAAGATCTTGAATCTGGTATCCAGGCTTTCGAAAATAAAGATTATGAAAAATCCATACAGGCATTAAAGGATTACCTCAAGGATAATCCCGACGATCTGGAGGCTCACCTCTTTTTGGGCAAGGCCTATTTTGAGAAAGGTGAACTCGATCTGGCCCAAAAGGAATTTGAGGAGATTCTGGATGGGAGATCAAAACATACTCAAGCTCTTTACCATTTAGGATTGGTTTTAATCGAGAAAAAAGATTATAGTGAAGCTAAGAAGATTTTTGAAAAGGGTCTCAAATTGAAAAATGACAAGGCTTTGTTCCATAACGGTATGGGTTTGGTCCAGATGGCTGAGGGGGATCTGGAAGAAGCGGACGTTAGCTTTCGCTCCGCGATCTTCGAAAATCCCGATGTGGCTGAGTTTCATAAGAACTTAGGGGACGTCAGCTTTGAAAAAGATGTTCTACCCATAGCCATAGATGAGTACCGTCAGGCATTACAACTCGATTCCACTTTGGCTGGGGCATATTATAATCTGGGTGAGGCATATTTTAAATCGCATGATTTCAACTCCGCGGTGGAATCATTTAAATCCGCAGTAAAGCTCGATCCTCAGTATAAGGATGCTTATCTTAGGCTTGGCAATCTATACATGATCGACCGCAAACATTATCCTCAAGCCAAGGTTATGTATGAGGAATATCTCAAAATCGACCAGTCGAATCCAGATGTATATTTAAGCTTGGGTAAAGCACTTTATTATATAGGCGATTTCGAAAATGCCATTCAGAATCTCAAGAAGGCTGAAGAATTGGGCTCTGAAAAAGAACAGATTTATCTTTTTATGGGAATGGCTTATCAGGAAAATAAGGATTACCAACAAACTTTGAAAGCCTATGATCAATATGTAATGCTCAAGGAAAAGGAAAATCCCAATGCCTGGGAACAAAATGACGCAGAATTCTGGATGAAGAAGGGAAGAGCCCATCTGGCTATGGGGGATTCTCTAAATCTGGAGAGGGGTTCCTTGGCGTTAAATAAAGCAGTGGAGCTTGATTCCACTACAACGGAAGCCTTCTGCACCTTAGGTTATACTCTCTATAAACAAGAAAAACACAAAGATGCGATTCATTTCTTCGATAAATGCATTGAGTTCACCAGAGGGGATGTTTTTAACCCTCTTGTCTATCTGGCGTATTCATATATAGCCTTGGGCGAGTACAATGAATCGGTTTCTCCGCTGCTTAAAGCCTTAGAACTCCAGCCCGAGAACGTAAGTATAAAGAAGACATTGGCCGTGGTTTATTATCAGCAGAAAGATTATGAAAAAGCGGTTGAGCTTTACCCCGCGGTATTGGAAGAATATCCCGATAATTGCGAAGCGGTAGGGCAGTACAGCTATTCTCTGGTGATGCTTCAGAGATATAAACAGGCAATTCCTCATCTGAGGAAATCCATAGGGTGTTATCCCAACGATATCGGTTACATGTTGCTTTTGGCACAGGCTTATGAACTAAACAACAATTTAGACAGTGCTTACGATTGGTATATGAAGGTTTTAAAAATAGATCCCAATAACCAGGAAGCAAAAAAAGGTCGGGATAGAATAGACATGCAGAGGTTTTAATTATAATATGGAGTGGATAAATGGGAAATAAAAAAAAGGAAAAACATTCAACAGAAGAGGAAAGGTACAGATACATCGGGTTTGACGTGTTCCCGGGGAAGGCTGGGAAATTCTGGAAATCCGAAGAGGAGGAGAAATCATATTTAGAGAAGGTGAAGAAGAAAAAGAAGGCTCTTGCAAGAGAAGGTCGTGAGCACAGTATGGTCTATATGGATATTATCTCCAAATTCGAGAGGATACTTCTGACCTTTTTCTCAGCGCTTTTGGTTTTGACCTTTTTCATTCCCTGGTTTTCATTGGAAAAAGCAGGTCAAGCTGTAAGTTACACTCCCCTGGGATATATTCTCGATTTTGCCATGTTAACGAATTTCGCCAGCTTAGGTGGATTCCTGCCAGCTCTTTTAGCTTTTCTTTTGCTTTTTTACATAATCCTTTCTCTGTTATCAGGTATTGGCAATTTGATTTTTTTGTATCGTAAGGTAAAACCTTTTGAAAAGTATCTCAGATCTTTGAAAAGGATGCTTTTTTTCAATTATATTCCGGTTTTATTCTGGATTGCGGCTATGGCGATCTCCATTATTGGTTTTTCGACTCCGCTGGGAAGCACTTTGGGGATTAAGGAGCTTTCCGAAAGTTTCAACGTGATTAATTTCGTAACAGCCACAAGTTTTGGCATATGGATAGCTTTAGCTTGTCTTTTGGTCAATGCAGTTAAAGCATCTGATCTATGAATAATTGGATTTAAAAGGAGGTTTGAATGTAAAGAATTTGAGGCATATAACTTTTACTTGATTTCTATTCCGTTTGAAACTCTCAAAAAAGGAGGAAGGTAAGTGAAACAATCGGTTTTTATAATCCTGGTTCTGGTGGTCTCCTTCACCGTGGGTATTATAATCTGGACTCAACTACCTGCATATCTGCGAGAGGGAGGACCTCTGGTGTCGGTTCTAATCGCTCTGACGGTTATGCTTTTGTGCTTTATCCTGGAGCGTCTTTTCACTCTCCGCAAGGCCAGAGGTACATCCTCAGTTCAGGCGTTTTTCAAGAATGTGATATCTCTGGTTCAAAAAGATGATTATGATGGAGCAATCGCTGCCTGTGATAAGCAGAGAGGCTCTCTGGCTAACGTATTAAGAGCTGGCATCGACAGGTACAAAAGCGTGAAAACCCAGCCCATTCCCGCCGAGAAGAAGCTTTCGGAGACCCAGGCAGCTATCGAGGAGGCCAATGCTTTGGAGGTTCCCCTTCTGGAGAGAAATCTGATCGCCCTGTCCACTATCGCATCCATCGCTACTATGGTGGGTCTTTTAGGAACGACCATAGGAATGATCCGTGCTTTCGCCGCTACCGGTCACCGGGTCGGCGGGATCATCGATGCCCAGCAGCTGGCCGTCGGGATATCGGAGGCTTTGGTTAACACCGCAGGCGGTTTATGGAATGCTATTATCGGAATCGTGGCTTACAACTTCTTCGTCAACAAGGTGGATTCTTTTAACTACACCATGGATGAGGCGACTTATGAGGTGATCCAGCTTCTGAAGAGCAAGACAGCGGAGAAAGAGAGTGGTTCAAAGGATTAAAAGGAAAGGTGAGATGGCATGCTTAAACGAATGAAAAGAAGGGTCGGAATTAGAATCGACATGACCCCCATGGTTGATATTGCCTTTCTTTTGCTCATTTTTTATATGGCCACAACCACTTTTAAACCCCCTGAGAAAAAAGCGGTGGATTTACCCACTTCCCATTCACAGATAGAAATGCCCGAGACCAACCTCATGACCATAACCGTAACCAAAGATGATAGCGTTTTCGTGGATTACGTGATCTCGAGGAAAAAAAAGGTTGAGGAAGAAGGTAAGGTAAAGGAAGTATCGATCCCCGACAGGATTTACCAGGAGGCAACCCTTCAGAATGTAGCACAGGTTATCACCAAAATGAGAATATCTGATCGGGCAGCAGCGACTTTACCCCTGATAATCAAAGCGGATGAGAATATCACCTACGGGGCAATGTCTCTTTTAATGGATCAGCTTCAGGGAATTGAAATCCACAAGTTCAGTTTGGTCACAGAAGAGGAAACCGAAATCGAAGAAGTGGAGGATGAAGGGAAAGAAGGTTGAGGAAAGTAAGATCCTTTTCGTATCAAATTAAGGAGTGATAGAAAATGGCAGGAACCGAAGTTGATGTAGGCGGACCAGGTAAAAGAGAATTTAAAAAAGGTGCCTCGGGATTTAGAAGAGCAAAAAGGAGAATCGGCATAAGGATCGATATGACTCCGATGGTGGATATCGCCTTTTTGCTTTTGATATTCTACATGGTGACCACGGTTTTCAGCTCACCCCAGGCCATGGAGATAAGCCTCCCCCCGGATAAGGAGGCTACCGTTCCCATTGCGGAATCGAGGCTTTTGACTTTAAGGGTGGATGATGAGGAAAATCTATTCTGGAACATAGGGATGGAGGCACCGCAACCCTTACCCTGGGACTCTTTGCGAGCTCTGCTTCTGGAATGGAATACCAACCAGTCAAAGCTGGTGACTTTGATAAAAATAGACAAAGAAGCGAGATATACCAAGATGGTGGACGTGATTGATGAGGTTCAGATGGTGGAAAGGCATTTTAAAGAAAAAAACCCGAAATTCAGTTACCGCTTCAGCTTAACCCCCTTCTCCGAATACGATAAAAGGGTGATGTCCGAGTATAAGAAAGCCGAAGGAGGTAGTTAAAGATGAAATCTGAAACTACCCTTGATTTTAAGGTTCCCTACGGAGCCTTTGAGCTTAAAAGAAGCTATCAGAAAAATCTGGGGATGGGAATCGTCTTCTCAGGCATTTTCTTCCTTGCAGTGATGGGATTGGTTATGCTTTATACTTTCCTGACTACTAGGCCAGTTGAAGCTGTCAGGGTGGTTAGAATTAGGTCGGTAGCCGATCTGGGAGCCCCCCCCTCGATCAGCCAGACCCAGGCACCTCAGCTCGCAGTTGCCCAGCCCAAGGTGGGTGCCGTTGCTCCCCAAGTAGGTATTCCCAAGGCTGTTCCGGATGAACAGGCACCTGAGGAGGTAACCATTGCTACTCAGGCTGAACTTGGTCAAATATCCGATCTTAAGGTCACCGATGTGCTGGGAGCGGGAGAAGGCGGCGACTCCATCGCCATCGAGATTCCGGAGGAGGAATATCTTCCGGCACCGGACGAATTCGTTCCCAGAGAGGAGGAGCCCACTCCGATAAAATTCATCCAGCCCCTCTATCCCGAGCTTGCCCGGAAAGCCCAGATAGAGGGAACCGTATGGGTGAAGGCGCTGGTGGATAAAAATGGCAGGGTAAGAGATGCTATGATAGCCAAGGCCTCGGGTACCAATGCTGGATTTGAGGAATTGGCTCTGGAGGCCGCCTATAAGAATATCTACAAGCCGGCTATTTCCAACGGGCAGCCCATTGCGGTATGGGTGGTTTACAAAGTGGAGTTTACTTTAAAGTAAAAAGAACTTAAAGCTTCTACGTAAAATAGGATGGGATTTCTGATCAGTTGCTCTTTTGTGATAAGGCAAAAATAACCATTGGGGTAAGAGGAGAATTTTGTTTTAAACTGTTAAAAATCTAAAAAAAACATTGCTAAAAGATAGAAGGCAGTTTAAATTACCAAACTGCCTTATTTTTTTATTTTAGGTTAATGGTTTGTTCGGATCAAAAAGAAAAAAGATTTAAAAGGAAAGGTTAAAGCTATGGATTTGGGTATCTTATGTGTACTTTTTGGTCTTCTGGGACTTTTTTTCGCACTGGGTCTTTTTCTTTCGATAAAAAAGCAGCCACCCGGGAATAAGGTCATGGTGGAGATATCCGAGAGGATCCACCGCGGAGCGATGGTTTTTCTGAAAAAGGAATACACAATTCTGTTGATATTCATCCTAATTGTATTTTCCCTTCTGTTCTGGAAGATAGGAAGGTGGACTGCTTTGGCTTATTTGGTGGGGGCTTTCTGTTCCATGCTGGCTGGATTTCTGGGAATGAGTGCTGCCACCCAGGCTAATGTGAGGACCTCCCAGGCTGCAAAAGAAAGCGGACAGGTAAAGGCACTTTCAGTGGCTTTTTCCGGTGGCGCGGTGATGGGGATGTCGGTGGCCAGCTTGGGACTTTTAGGATTGGGAATATTGTTTTATTTCTTCAGGGAAATAAATCCTTACGTTCTAACCGGTTTCTCAATGGGTGCTTCCTCGATTGCATTGTTCGCCAGGGTCGGAGGTGGAATTTATACTAAATCGGCTGATGTGGGTGCTGATCTGGTTGGTAAAGTTGAGGCTGGAATCCCTGAGGACGATCCCAGGAATCCCGCAGTGATAGCGGATAATGTAGGGGATAATGTGGGGGATGTTGCTGGGATGGGAGCGGACCTTTTCGAATCCTATGTGGGCTCAGTTGTGGCCTGCATAGCCATTGCGGCTGCCTCGGTCATCTACAAGGATATGAGATTGGAATATATGTCCCTGCCTTTATGGATAATCCTGGCCGGGATTTTAGCTTCGATTTTAGGGGTGTTATCAGTGAGGCTTTTCAACAAATTTAATCCTGCAATGGTCTTAAGAGTGGTAACCTACCTGGCAGCCATCTTGCTTCTTTTAGCCACCTATTTTATCATAGATAGGTTGAATCTGCCTCAGAAGATTTTCTGGACGGTTCTGTGCGGTACCTTAACCGGGATTCTGATAGGCGGGGTGACCGAGTTTTACACCTCCTCCAGCCCGATAAGAAGGATCGCCAAAGCCTCAGAAACCGGTGCTGCCACAAATATAATCACCGGAATCGCAGTGGGGATGGAAAGCATAGTTTTTCCTGTTTTATTTATCTGTATTGCAATTTTTATCGGGTACAAGTTAGCCGGTCTTTATGGAATAGGAATCTCAGCAGTGGGCATGCTTTCCACCATCGGGGTCACCATGTCGGTGGATGCTTATGGTCCCATTGCTGATAATGCTGGCGGTATCTCGGAGATGTCCGGGTTAGGGCCGGAGGTTAGAAAAATCACTGACAGGTTGGACTCTCTGGGAAACACTACCGCAGCCATTGGCAAAGGCTTTGCCATAGGATCAGCGGCTTTAACCGCTTTGGCTTTGTTTTCAGCTTATACCTCCGCGGTTGGATTGGAGCTTATAAATCTGATTAAATCCGAGGTGGTGATAGGATTTTTCATCGGGGGGGTCTTGCCCTTTCTGATTGCCTCGCTAACCATGACCGCGGTTGGGAGAGCGGCTTTCAAGATGGTGCAGGAGGTCAGGCGTCAGTTCAAGGAGATGGTTGGTCTGATGGAAGGCAAGGTTAAACCGGATTCTGACCGCTGTGTAGCTATCTCCGCTGAGGCAGCCTTAAAGGAGATGATTCTGCCAGGGCTTATAGCCATTTTGGCACCGATCGCCGTGGGTTTTCTTTTAGGCAAAGAAGCTCTGGGAGGTCTTTTAGCCGGAGCCACTCTTACCGGGGTGCTTTTAGCCTTGATGATGGCTAATGGAGGTGGAGCCTGGGATAACGCCAAGAAATTCATCGAGGAGGGACATCACGGTGGAAAAGGTTCACCCGCGCACAAGGCTGCTGTGGTTGGAGATACGGTGGGCGACCCTTTCAAGGACACTTCGGGTCCTTCTATGAATATTTTAATAAAGCTCATGGCTATGGTCTCTTTAGTTTTGGCACCGCTTTTCATCTAACAGAATTGAGAATTGAGATATGAGATAGAGGGAGCCAGTAAACAGTATACAGTAGGCAGACTGAAATTATGCATTATTTTAGAAAATTTCCGGTTTACAGCAAAGAATTAGATTTTGTCGAAAAAATCTATAAGATTTCAAATAAGTTTCCTCGATATGAAACGTTTGAACTCACCATTCAACTTAGAAGGTCCGTTATCTCAATAATATTGAATATTGCAGAAGGAAGTGGGTGCGAATCAAAAAAAGAGTTTGTGAGATTTTTAGGCTATGCCTGAAGATCAAAATATGAGGCATTAGCTTGTGTGGATATTGCGAAAAGA
>LJUW01000026.1 GCA_001304315.1 candidate division Zixibacteria bacterium SM23_73_2
CCAAGTTGCCCTTTGACCACTCAATAAATCCAAGGGCATAATAGTTCAAATACATCAAGCTCCTGTCCTTTTCTTCAATGCCTTTCTTCAAAGCCTCAGCCGCCACTTCAGCCTTGGCCATTTTATTATTCTCTACCAGAAGCCGAACATAATACTCCCCGTGAGAGACAGGCGCATCGGGATAAACCACCCGAGATATCTCCATAGCCTTTTCGGTTTCCTCTATAGCCAAACCTAGATTATTCTTCTCCCTGTAGATAGTAGCCTTTTTGAAATGTTTATCTACCTGCTGTGCTTTAACCTCCTCCATCCTATCCGCGGTAAGGCCGTCGTCTAAAACTTCAAGAGCTTGTTCGAACTTACCCTGATAAAGAGGAACAAAAGCTAAACGAGTTCTTCCCAGAGACCGCCAATATTTATCACTGCTGGAAGCAAGCGCCTTGTAGCAGCTTTCAGCCTTGGCGTACTCGCGTTTGAAAAGATACATATCGCCAAGATTATCAAGAGAAAAACCAGGCTTTCTCTCCTCAGCTTCTCTGAAGGACTCAATTGCCTGATCTATCTTTCCATTGAAAGCGTAGATCTCTCCTCTGGAATCATAGGGATTAGCCTCATCAGGTGCCAGGGAGATGTATTTGTTTATCGCCCAGATGGATTTCTCGAAATTCCCGATGTCATTGTAGGCATAGGCAAGTACGTTATACGCGAGCTTGTACAGAGGGTCTATCTCAATGGCTTTAGTTAATTGACGGACACCCTCCTCCGGCTGTCCAAGCTGATCCCAATATATGACACCTTGCACCAGAAAGGCCTCCTTCTCCTCGGGGTAGCGCTCAGTTATCTTCTCAAGTTCCTCAATTGCCAGGCCATAATTCCCTGATAGTTGTGCCTCGCGGGTTTTTATGTAATGTTTCTCCTTCTGGCTGGCTTTATCCGAGTATCGAACGGCCTTGGCTATCATACTTTTCTCTTCTGTGACATCCCCTACCCTGCTCAATCTGACATAGGCCATAGCGAAGGTGGAATCGAATTCCAAAGCCTTTTTGTAGCTCTCCGCTGCTTCGGTCCAGTAGAGCTTGTGAAAGTAATCTTCTCCCTCAAGATAGTGACGATACGCTTCTGGTGAATGTGTTGTCACATCGGCCACCGGACGGTCAGGTTCGTCCTGTGCTTTGGAGGGAAGTGCCAGGTCACTTTTAATTTCAACGGTTAGCTTGTCAACCAATGAAAATATCTCTTCATCCACATCACCTTCAATTCGCTGTGAAGCTATAGCATTGCCGGTAGAGACTTCTACAAGCTGTGCTGTGAGAATTATTTGAGGTTGAACCTTTAAAATGCTGCCCAGAAGCATCCATTTGGCGCCAGCTTTGGTTGCCACCTCGGATGCAACACTTTTGTCGATTATCTTGGTTCCTTCTTTTCCCAATAACTTGAGAATATCATAAAGCCTCTGGCTGGAAACCACATTCATATATTGGGATTCAGAAAGATCTGTTATCAAGAGATTGGTTACGATTTCACCTAACCTCTCCTTATCTTCTCTATCTACCATATTTTCAAAATACATAATTGCTAAAGAGTTCTCTTTAGCTATAGCTCCCTTTTCTGGAACTATCTCAAATTTGAAAGGTTTAAGAATCAGGAAAAGTAAGACAATAATGAAAACTATTGAAGCTGGAACTATAAAGGGGAGAAGTCTCTTCTTAGACTTCGGAGTAACAACTTCTGCAGGAACTTGAGGAGTCTTCACATATTCCAAACTCTTTTTCTCACGCCTTAAATCTGCTAAAAGCTCATCTATGTGTTGATACCTTTCCTCTTTCTCCTTTTCCAAAGCTTTGTATACCATCCGCTCCAATTCCTGGGACACTTTATTATTGAAACGAACAACTGGCTGAGGCTCTTCATTTAGAATCGAATAGACTATTGCTGCTTGATGTTCTCCCTGGAAAGGAAGTTTTCCGGTCAAAAGCTCATACAAAACCACCCCAAAAGAGAAAATATCTGATCTCGAATCCACTTCCTCTCCAGAGGCTTGCTCCGGTGACATATAGGAAGCAGTCCCTAAAGTTGAGCGTGTTTTAGTCAGCTTGGTAGCTCCCTTTAACTTAGCCAGACCAAAATCCATAATCTTTACCTGTCTCTCTTTGGTGACCATTATGTTTTCCGATTTAATATCCCTATGGACTATCTCCTTTTTATGAGCTGCGGTTAAACCTTCGCATATCTGTATCCCAATATCCAAAACCTTTTTTAATGATAGGGTTTCTTTTTCAACTATCCGCTTCAAAGTCTTGCCCTCACAATATTCCATTACTATAAACATCTGTGACTCAAACTCATCGATCTCATAAATGGTGGTGATATTAGTATGGTTTAAAGCAGAAGCTGCCTTGGCCTCGTGCACAAACCTCTCCTTTTCAACGGAATCAGAAGTCAGATGTTGAGGTAAAAACTTGATAGCTACCAGGCGGTCCAGCCTGGTGTCCTGGGCTTTGTAAACCACCCCCATACCGCCTTCGCCAAGCTTCTCCAAGATTTTGTAGTGAGAAATAGTTTTGTCAATCATTTTACCCTTTTGATAAAGGATTTTTCTTCTTTATCTAATTAATCGATGAAATTTCTTCTTGTCAACTTAAATCCAATTAGAAAAATAGGATAGATAAATTTGAAGAACTGTGCTTCTCAAAAATTAAGTGACAACAGCAACTATCATGTTTTCTAAACAAAGCAAAAGCAGTAAATATTATATCTATAGTTTGCTCAGAGTTGGGTTAATCCCTATATATATTAATTATCCTCTATTTTTGCTTTAACTTCTTTTTTATGTAGGGAATCAACCCTCCTGATTTCAAAATCTCTGCGATAAAATCGGGCAAAGGGGCAAAGTTCAGTTTTTTATCATTTAGGATTAATTCCCCTATATCAAAATCTATGGTTATTTGTTCTCCCTCCTCTGCAAATTCATGGGCTTTCTCCGACTGGACCAGAGCTAAACCTTGGTTTATTGCATTCCTGAAGAATATCCTGGAAAAGGACTTGGCCACAACACAAGCGATCCCTGCGGATTTCAAGGAGGTAGCAGCCTGCTCCCTTGAGCTCCCGCATCCGAAATTCTTACCAGCCACGATGATATCCCCCTTCTTTATTTTTCCGGGGAACTCTTTATCCAAACCCTCCAGGGCATGAAGAGCCATCTCCTCAGCATCTATTATGGGAAGATATTTTCCAGGATAGATAAGATCGGTATCTATGTTGTCTTTTAATTTCCAAATTCTGCCCTTCAGAATCATTTTATCCTCTCCATATCTTTTTCAAAAAATCCCTGGGATCAGCTATTTTACCCTTCAGGGCTGTGGCAGCAGCGGTGGCCGGGGATGCTAAATATACCTCGGATTGGGATGAGCCCATCCTACCCTTGAAGTTGCGATTGGTGGTAGCCAAGCACCTCTCTCCCTCAGCCAATATTCCTTCATGAGCACCCAGACAGGGACCGCATCCAGGATTTAAGACCACGCAGTCCGACTCCAGGAAAATCCTTATTATGCCTTTTTTCAAAGCTTCCAGATACACCGCCTTGGAACATGGCAGAACCAGCATCCTGGTATCGGGATGAATCCTTTTCCCTTTCAAGATCCTGGCTGCTATCTCCAGATCATCCAGCCTCCCGTTGGTGCACGAGCCCAAAACCACCTGGTCGATCTTCACATCCCCTAACTCCTCCACATCCTTCACATTATCCACCGAATGAGGACAGGCTATCTGTGGAGCTAATTTGCTGATATTGAACTCGTACTCGTTTTCATATCCTGCGATTTTATCTGCCCATACCGGTTGATAGGATCTTTTAGAGCTGTTTCTTAAAAACCTTTTGGTAACTTTATCGAACGGAACGATTGCGAATTTCGCTCCCATCTCCATCGAGAGATTGGAAAGGGTAAACCTTTCGGATACCGACATCTCCGAAACCACCTCCCCGTAAAACTCCACCGACTTGTAGGATGCTCCCTCAGAGGTAAGATTCTTTATCACCAAAAGAATAACATCCTTAGCATATACTCCCAGAGGAAGCCTGCCCAAAAAGACTATTTTGATAGATTCAGGGACTTTAAGCCACAGTTTCCCCAGAGCCCAGATCCCGGCCATCTCGGTAGCTCCAATCCCAGTGGACAAAGCTCCGATGCATCCATAGGAGGTGGTATGCGAATCGGTTCCCAGGGCAAGCTCACCCGGCAAAATGTGAGCCTTCTCTACCATTACCTGGTGGCAGATTCCCTCATTGATGTCGTAAAAATTTTTTATTTTTTGATCTTTAACGAAAAGCCGTATCTGGTGATGTGCATTTGCCGTCTTCTCGGACTCAGCCGGAGCCCGGTGATCCAGCGGAATTACGATCTTGTTTGGATTCCAGACTTTGGAAACTCCTATATTTTTAAACTGTTTTATAACCAGCCCGGCATTGTCGTGGCTCATGACCACATCCGGCTCCACCTCCACGATCTCTCCCACCTCAACTTTGCTCTTACCCGCCTTCCTTGCCAAAATCTTCTGGGCAATGGTCAAAGAACCGGAGCTTGAGCTTTGAGCAAAGGAGAGCTCCAGCTGTGCCATCTTCAGGACCTTAGGTTTATCCTTAATGTTGTGTTTTTTCCTCCACTTATAAAATGCAGAGGGGGAAATGGAGAGCTCGGCCCCTGCATCCCTGTCGTTCCCATATCTCTCCCACAGGTCCCTTATCTTCTCCTCGGTATACTTGGTTTCGGAAAAATTATCGATTCTCTTTTTCCTTCTCCAGTATTTCACCAGATACTGGGGAACCCCGATAGCCTGGGCAATTTTTCTGTCGGTTTTATATTTTTTCTGAAGCCTTAAAAGCTCTTCCTTTTTTGGTGCTTTCATAAAACTATCTTTTCAAATCTTTTCTTTAGTTTCCTGTAAGCTTCATCCAGAGAGATCGAGACAACCTTGGTATCAGACAAAACCGGCATAAAATTAGTATCACCACTCCAGCGGGGAACCACGTGAATGTGCAGATGATCTGCTATCCCTGCTCCTGAGACCTTCTCTAAATTCATCCCTAAATTAAAACCGTGAGGTTTAAAAACCTCCTTTAAAACCTTAACCGAAATCCGGGTTAGTTTCAAGAGCTCCAAAAGCTCAGCATCCTTCAACTTCTCCAGATTCCCGGTATGCTTTTTGGGGCTGACCATAAGATGTCCGCTGTTATAGGGAAAACGATTGAGAATCACAAAACAGCTTTTGCCCCTTAACAAAATCAGATTCTTTTTGTCATTTCTCTGTTTTAACCTGTTACAGAAGACACATCCTTTTTCCTTTTCGCTCAAGATAAACTCTTTTCTCCACGGCGCCCATAAGTTCTTCATCAAAAACTCCAGTTTTAAATAACTTTAAGAATATAACAGAAAATTTTTGGAATTTCAATCTTAATTTTTCGAAAAATGATACAATGCTTTCAAAAGTTTAATTTTCGTAGGTCAATTTAAGTTATGAAATCCTTATGTTTTAATTTTACCTTCATAAAAAAAAATTTTCATTCAAGCATACGTAAATCTCGACTCAGATTCAAACTAAAAAAATCTCAAACAGATTTTCCGCAATAATTCGTATCATTAAATTTAGGAAGCAGTTACAAACAAGGTGTAATTACATTATTTTTGTCTTTGAATCAATAAGTTAACAATCAGATATGATTAAGGTAAAAAACCTGACCAAAAAATACGGGGAGCTTAAAGCGGTAGATAACGTGTCCTTCGAGGTAAAAACCGGCGAGGTCCTGGGTTTTCTTGGACCAAACGGCGCAGGTAAAACCACCACGATGAGAGTCATAACCTGTTATATGCCATCAACTTCAGGAACAGTGGAAATCGACGGCCAAAATATAATCGATCACTCCTTGGATATAAGGAAGAAAATCGGTTACCTTCCTGAGAACGCACCCCTTTATCCGGATATGAATGTCGTGGATTATCTTTACTTCATATTAGGCTTAAGGGAAGTTTCGAAAACACTTTATCAGAAAAGATTAAAAGAGATAATCGAGATCTGTGGATTGGGTTCGGTAACTCATAAGGACATTGGCGAGCTTTCCAAGGGATTCAGGCAGAGAGTCGGTTTAGCCCAGGCGATGATTCACCAGCCGGAGATACTGATTTTGGACGAGCCCACCCTGGGTCTTGATCCCAACCAGATAGTTGAGATAAGAAATTTAATAAAGGATCTGGGAAAGGAAAAAACGGTGATCCTATCCACTCACATCCTCCCCGAGGTAGAGGCAACCTGTGACAGGGTTTTGATCATCAACGAGGGAAAAATCGTAGCCGACGGCACACCGGAACAACTGCAGAGCGGATTTGAGGGGAAAGAGAGAATATATTTAGAGATAAAATCGCAAGAGGATGTTTCTAACAAACTCAAAAATCTACCTGAAGTCGAACAGGTGGAAGTGATCTCCTCAGATGATGATCAGATAAAAAAACTCAACATCGAATGCAAAAAAGGAGTGGATCTTAGAGAGAAGATCTTCAATTTTTCGGTTGAGAACAAATGGATAATCCTGGAGATGAAAAGGGAGGTCAAAAGATTAGAGGACATCTTCAGACTTTTGACCCAGTCGAATTAATTATGGCTCAAAATATCTGGACCATATGTAAAAAAGAGTTTAAATCCTACTTCAACTCTCCGGCTGCCTATATCATCTTAACCCTCTTTCTATTGCTTTGCGGATGGTTTTTCTTCAGCGATTTTTTCATAGTGAATCAGGCCAACTTAAGAGGACTTTTCGGGATCGCTCCTTTCATCTTCATGTTTTTTGCGCCAGCAATAACCATGAGATTGATTGCCGAGGAGAAAAGAGCAGGTACGATTGAAGTTCTGGTAACCTTACCGATTAAGGACTCGGAGATCATCTTAGGGAAGTTTTTGGCAGCTTTTTTCCTTTTGTCCATAGCTGTGCTTTTAACCGTATTCTATCCTCTTACTCTTTCGGGTTCGGGAAATTTCGATTTCGGCTCCATATTCGGGGGATATTTGGGACTGATTCTGACCGGATGCTGTTTCCTCTCGGTGGGTCTTTTCAGCTCCAGTTTAACCCAGAATCAGATAGTTGCATTTATACTTGGTTTTGTCATTATATTCACATTGATGCTTCTGGACAAAGTGCTGTTTTTCTTTCCGGGAATTCTGGGCTCTGTTTTTCAGTACCTGAGCGTAAGTTACCATTCCTCCAATCTCGCTCGCGGGGTCATAGACTCCAGGGATTTAATCTATTATTTCTCAATTGTATTTTTCTTTCTGCTCTTAGCGGTAAAGGCAATGGAGAGCAGAAGGTGGAGGTAGGAAGTTTTGCCGTTAAAATATAAAGCAGGACCGGTAGGTACCATCCTTTTGATTTTAGTAGTATTGATTTTAGTGAACCTGGTCTCCCTGAAGCTCTTCTCCAGACTTGATATGACCGATGAGAGGATCTTCAGCCTTTCTGAGGCGAGCAAAAAGATCGTCAGAAACTTAGATGATAAACTTCTGGTCAAGATGTTTTTCACCAGCGATCTCCCCCCTACTCAAAGTGCCAACCTTAGATATATCAAAGACCAGCTGGAGGAGTACCGGTCATATTCCAACGGTAATCTGGAACTCGAATTGATTGATCCTCACGATTCAGAAAAAGAGATGGAGGCTCAGAGATACCAGATTCCTCCCCTTCAAATGAACGTTATGCAGAACGATAAACTGGAGATCAAAAAGGTTTACATGGGAATGGCTTTTTTGTACGAGGATAAATTCGAGACCATACCCATTGTTCAGAACCTTTCAGGACTGGAGTACCAGATCTCCTCTCTTATAAAGAAATTAACATCCCCGAAAATCCCCACAGTTGGGTTCTTAACCGGTCACGGTGAACCGACCATATCCGAAGGTTTAACCTACTTAAACGAAAACTTAAGAAACGAATACCAGGTCAGGGAGTTGAACCTGCAGGAGGTAAAAGAGGTTCCCCGGGATATCAACTCCCTGGTTTTAATCGGACCCCAAAACCCCTTCTCCGATTGGGAAAAATACGTTCTGGATCAGTTCATCATGAGGGGGGGGAAACTGGGATTGTTTTTAAATAAAATCGACGTTGATCTTAGAGAACAAATTGCTCAACCTTTATCCCTAGAGATTGACGATTTCCTTGAAAACTATGGGATAAAGATAAACGATGACCTGGTCGTGGATGCGAAGTGCAGCCAGTTAAGGGTTCAGCAATCCAGGGGCTTTTTCGCTGTTACCAATCTGGTCAATTATCCCTATTTCCCCACAGCAACTAACTTCAATAAAGACCACATAATAGTCAGGGGTTTGGAATCGGTGGAGTTCCCCTTTATCAGCTCAATCGATCCCAGCTTTGCTGAAAGAAAAAATCTGAATTTCGACCCCCTGGTTCTCTCCTCAGACAAAAGCGGGAGTCTTACCTCTCCATTCGATATCACCCCCTTTAAAACTTTCTCCGCTGAGGATTTCAATAATAAAAACCTAATCTTAGCTTCGGTTATCTCGGGAAGATTTAAAAGCTTTTTTGCGGATAATCCAAAACCCCAGCCACCGGAAAACATAACTCCGGATACAGTTTCTCTGAACGAAAGTCCCGAGAACAGAATGGTGGTGGTTGGCGATGCTGACTTCATTCAGGACGGGAAAATGGGCTCCAAGGATAATTTGATATTCTTTCTGAACGTTCTGGACTGGCTGTCTCAGGATGAAACCCTGATATCCATACGCTCCAAGGAGGTCACCTCCAGACCCCTCAAAAAAATCTCCGAGGGGAGTAAAAAAGCTTTAAAATATGGAAATATCCTGGGAATTCCCATTTTAGTGATCCTGTTTGGTATGGTACGCTGGAGGATAAGAAAACAGGCAAAAAAAATAATGGTATAAGATGAAAAGAACTTACTGGATCCTTTTAGGGCTTCTGGCTCTATTTCTTATCCTTTATCTGGTGGCAAGCCAGAAAGAAAAACGAAGGCTTTCCGCCCCGATCACCGAGAATTTTTTGGGGATCGACACATCAGCAGTTTTTAAAATAGAGATAAAAAGATTAGGTTTAAATATCGTCTTCGAAAGAAAGGATGATGTCTGGTGGATGACCCAGCCGGAGAATTATGAAGCGGACCAACAATCGATAAATGGACTTTTGGAATCAGCTCAAAATCTGAAGGTGAAAAACCTTATATCCTCCAATGTAAGAAAACAGATCAAATTCCAGGTAGATACTCTCACCGGCACCCGCTTGAATCTCTTTTATGACGAAAATCCAGAAGCTTCAGTGGTAATAGGTAAAATATCCCCGGATTTCACTCACTGTTATGTCAGAAAAACGGACTCCGATGAGGTTTATTTAGCTGCTACTTACCTGAGTCTTATGCTGAACCGATCCCCCAAGGGATGGAAAAACCGGGAGATCTTGAAACTTAATCCCCAAGAGGTCAGCTCAGTTGAGATTATGAAAGGTAAAAATAAATTCAAAATCGAAAGAGAAGACACCCTGTGGAGAGCCAGTCTTTATCCTTATAAAAAGTCGTTTGATGCAAATAAGGAAAGTACAGAAAAGTTTCTAAATGCCCTCTGTTATCTTGTAACAGATGATTTCCCGGGCATAAGAGATCTGGAAAAACTTGATTTCGAAAACCCAGATTACCATTACAGGATAACCTTAAGGGACCAATCGGAAAAATCCCTTATGGTATTCAAGTTAAAAGACCAGGAGGGCAGATACTTTCTGAAAAAAAATCAGGATGATACGATGTTTCTCCTCTACGGACAATCCTTCGAAAGAATCGACAAAGAAATAGATGATTTCAAATCTGAGTGATATGTCTATTGAAGGGTAAAGTCTTAGCTTCACTTGAGGAAGGGATTTTTCCTCAATTATTTTAAACAAATTTTAAAATATGGACTATCTGATTTTATTCAGCTTAGGATTATTGATAATTCTGGTTTTTATTCTGATCTTAAAGCCCAAAAGGGACCAGACATCGATTCTTCTGCAAAAGGAGATCGAAAACCTAAGGGAGCAGCTGAGGAAAAGTTTAACCGATGAAAGCCTTCTGGTGGATAGAAGACTGGAAACCACCACCAGGGCAGTGACCGAGGTGCTAGCCAATTTAGCTAAACTGGAGGAATCCAACAAAAAAATTTACGAGATAGGCAAGGATATCTCCTCCCTGCAGGAGATCTTAAGGGCTCCCAAGTTAAGGGGTGGTTTGGGCGAGCTTTTTTTGGGTGACCTCCTATACCAGGTCTTACCTCCTGAGTTTTTCCAGCTTCAATATTCTTTTAAGTCGGGTGAGAAGGTAGATGCGGTGATTAAAATGGGAGATGGACTTGTGCCTGTCGATTCGAAGTTCCCCCTGGAAAATTTCAGAAGGATGCTCCAAGCAGAATCCGAGGATGAGAAAAAGGGGTTCAAAAAGCAATTCACCTCCGATGTGAAAAAACACATCGACTCAATTGCCTTAAAATATATTTTGCCCGATGAGAAAACATACCAATTCGCCTTAATGTATATCCCCGCTGAAAACATCTACTACGAGATCATCATCAAAGATCAGGAATTTCAGGAGAGAAAAACCATATCAACTTATGCTCTGGAGAAAAAAGTCATCCCGGTATCGCCCAATACTTTCTACATCTATTTGAAAACGATCCTTCTGGGATTAAGAGGAATGAAGATAGAGGAAAAAGCCTTGGATATCATTCGAGATCTGGAGAGACTGAGAGTGGAATTTTTAAAATTCCAACAGGATTTTTCAAAGATAGGACCTCATCTTTCCCATGCCAAATCCTGTTTTGACTCTGCGGAGAAAAAGCTGGAGAGGTTCGGGGAAAAATTAAAGGAAGTGGAAAAACCCACCGAAAATCAAATAATCGAAGAAAATCCCTAAAAATCCTCTTATTTTTTATTGACAAAATCCTGAATATCTCTTATATTATAATTGAAAGATTAAATCCAGATAATCTATCTTTTCATCTTTGAGGTTATTTTTCTCTTTCTCACAACATAAAGACACGCATTAAGAATTAAATATAATTCGTTAATCTATGGTCCTAAAATGACAAAACCATATACAATTCACGGAGGTGAAAATGAGAGTGATTAAAAAATTAATGATGGTTTTAGTTCTGGGGGGGGTGATTTTATTTGTTTTATACTATCTCCAGAACGACATTTCTTTGGACAAAGTATACGGGCTAAATCTTCAGAAAGACTCCGAATATGAAAAGACCATATCCCACAGTGGAATAGAGGGTTTAATTAGGAAAGTCAACATCAGGAAGGTTACTGAACTACAATGGAGAGACTCAGAGGATCAGAAGCCGATAAGCTACAGAGAGTGGAAGGAGAAAGTGGGGGAAATAGGTCCTTTCGAGGTAAAACTCGCCCGGAAAAACTCTGAGTTTAGAATGATGGAAAACGGGATGAAATTCTGCGTGCTGGTGAATTCTTCTCTTTATGGAAGCATCCAATCTTCCTTAGACCAATATGTGATGGATCTAACTGGCGAAGGATATGAGGTTGAGGTTTATACCTCCTCCGGTGGCAATCCTGAGGATTTGCGCTCCTTTCTTCAGGGAAAATATGCTTTAGGATTGAACGGATGCCTTCTTGTGGGAGATTTACCCATTGCCTGGTATGAGATCTATATGGAAACCGGGTGGTGGGATAACTTCCCCTTCGATTTGTATTACATGGACTTAAATGGAACTTTCGAGGACACAACCTCCAATGGGGTATATGATTCTCATACCGGGGACGTTTCACCGGAGATCTGGGTGGGGAGGTTGACCGCTTCTCCTCTTACCTTCGACGGAGCTGACGAGGTCTCTTTGCTTCAAAATTATTTTCAAAAAAACCATCTTTACCGAAGGGGTCTTTTATCCCTTGACCACCGTGCCCTGATCTATGTCGACGATGACTGGGTCCCCTGGTCAGTTGAGTGGAATTTCGATGCCGGAGGAGCTTACTGTGAAAGGACTTTTGTCAACGTTGAATCCACCACCGTTGATACCGATTACGAGAGCAGGCTTGTTCAAAACTATGAGTTCGTTCAGATATGTGCACACTCCGGAAGCAACTCACACAGCTTCGATAACCCTTTTGGAGAATATACCTATACCACCAATTATGAGGTAAAGACTATCGATCCTCTGGCTTTTTTCTATAACCTCTTCGCCTGCTACAACTCCAGATACGTGAAGGAAAATTATATGGGAGGCTGGTACATTTTCTGTGATACTTATGGACTTGCTGCGGTGGGCTGTACCAAATCAGGAGCCATGCTCTATTTCGGGGATTTCTACAGACCCCTGGGAGAAGGTAAAGCAATGGGAGAGGCATATTGCGATTGGTTTGTCAAGAGAGCCGAGGGTGGGTTTGAGGATTGGGAAATAAGCTGGTTTTATGGAATGACACTTTTAGGGGATCCCACTTTAGCCCTTGGTAAAAAGCCTTTGTGCAGAAACATTCTGTACGATGATGCGGATTACTTCTGGGTCTGGCCCATACCGGACAGCTATGGAGGTGATTATTTCAACGTGAGATTCACCCCGGCTGAAGATTGCACCCTCTTCAAAGCACTTTTCTGCTTTGATCATATAACCGGAAGCGCCGATGCCAGAGTATATGTCTGGAATAGTGACGTTACTTTTCCCACCACCCTGTTGGATTCGATGGACATTCCCCATGATTCAATTGTGCTTTACCCGGATTGGCAGGTGGTGGACTTATCTTCAAAAAACATCACCTTTATGCAAGATGAGAATTTTCACATTGGATATACCCTGATCGATCCTTCAGAGGGCGACACCTTAGCCATTGTCAGCGATGATGGATTGCCCGTTGGAACCGAGCACCGCAGCACAGAATATCGAGGTGGTTTCTGGGGAACCCTGTACGAGGATTGGGGGGAAGATGTCAACTTCATGATCAGAGCTGTGGTGCAGCACGGTCCCGAACCGGAGGTGATTATAACCACCATCACCTTGCCGGATGGACGTATCGATTATTATTACCAGCAGACCTTGGAGCTCACAGGTGGCTTACCCCCATATACCTGGGATCTTACCGCTGGTAACTTGCCAGACGGACTGAGCTTGAATTCATCCACAGGTGAGATCACCGGCATCCCTTCGGTTTTGGATACGTTCAACTTCACCCTTCGAGTTACAGATTCAAATGATCCCTCTCTTATGGATATTCAACATCTGAGCATTGCCACCAGAACGTCCGCTTTACCGCCGGAACTCCACACTCCGATTGATCTGGCTATCATATATGATCCTACTCCCACGTTCATATGGTCTCATACTGCTGAAGCTGAAGAGACATACACCCTGGAATATGATACCGATAGCCTGTTCCCCGCACCGATAGTCTATGAAGACTTAAACGATACTGTTTTCACCGTTGCTGATACCCTTCCCCTGCCCCATCTTACTCATTACTGGAGGGTGCAGGTCGACTCTCTGAACCCCTCCGGTTATCAATCCCATCCTTTCTCCTTCTCCGTGTACATATGCGGAGATGCCAACAATGACTATTTACTGGATCTCTCCGATGTTATCTGGATAGCCAATTATAAACTCAAATCCGGTCCAGAGCCTATTCCCACTATTTTAGCTGGAGATACTAATGGAGATTGTCTGGTTGATCTATCCGATGTTATATATTTGGCAAATTACAAACTCAAATCAGGATCAGCCCCAGTTCCCTGCGAGGATTACTAAAACGTAGCAGAGATCTTTGAACTTAAAAACAAATTTAGGGTAGCCCACCTTCCCCTCAAGGTGGGCTTTTTCCATTTGAGTAGTGTAAAAACTTATTTTTGCATTGTCATTTTTAGCTTAGATAACTATCCATCTCTTTTTCTATTTAAATCAAGTTTCTCCTAAATAAAAGAAGTGGAAAAAACCACCTAAAATCCAACAACAAAAGAAAATCCCTACCAACCAATTCTTCCTATTGACAAAATTAAAAAATTTGTTAACTTAAAGTTGAGAAAAGAATTCAGCCCATTTATAAAGCTATTTTCAAAGCGTCTGAATTTTTTCTATCTGTAGCGTAGAGGAAAGTAAAAAAAGATAATCACATGAGTTTTCAAAAGAATTTAAATCCAAACATATCTCTATAGTTTTTTAAATACAGTGAAAAAACTGAAAATAAGCCAGGAGTTAAAAATGATAATGACTAAAAAGATAACGGTAATACTTATGATAGGCGGGCTGATTTTTTCGGGTTTGAACTATAATCCTTTTGGAAAAGCAACAGGTGTTGCCTTCGGACAGAATTTTAAGAAGGATTCGGAGAGCGAAGATGCTTCCCCTTTAAATGCAAAAGACCACAACCGCAGAAAGGTTAATCTCGAAGAAATCCCGGTAACCAGATGGGTAGATTTCGAAGGGAGAAAACCAATACCCTACCAGGAATGGAAACAAAAGATCGGGGAAAAAGGTCCTTTCCAGATGGATATTGTCAAAAAAAGCCTATTACTTAGAGGAACAGGAAATGGCTCCAAGTTCTGTGTGATCGTTAACTCTTCCCTTTATGGAAGCATTCAATTTTCCCTGGATCAATATTTGATGGATCTAAGTGGTGAGGGATATGACGTGGAGGTTTGTACAACCTCTGGAGGTACCCCTGAGGATCTCAGGTCTTTTCTTCAGGGGAGATACGCTCTGGGCATGGAAGTATGCCTTCTTATAGGAGACCTTCCGGTACCCTGGTATGAGACCGAGTGCTGGGAAGCTCGAGATCATGAGGAGTTTCCAATAGATTTATTTTACATGGATTTGGATGGCATCTTCGAGGATTCAGACTCGGATGGACTATATGATTCTCACACCGGGGATGTCTCACCGGAGATATGTATGGGCCGGCTAACAGCTTCTCCCCTCAACTTTGATGGAGCTAATGAGATCTCCTTGCTACAAAATTATTTTAACAAAAACCATCTTTACAGAACCGGGCAATTGTCCCTTAACAATCGCGCCCTGGTATATATCGATGATGACTGGGTTCCCTGGTCGGTTGAATGGGATTTCGATATGGGAGGGGCATACTGTGAGAGGACCTTTGTCAATGATGAATGGACAACCATAGATACCGATTACGAATCAAGGCTTCCTCAGAACTATGAGTTCATCCAGATCTGTGCTCACTCCAGCCCTAACACCCACGCGTTTTTAACCCCTTCTGGATGGGATGGAACCACCAGCAATTATGAGGTTAAGACCATTGATCCTCTGGCTTTTTTCTATAATCTTTTTGCCTGCTCCAATGCCCGATTCGTGGAGACAAATTACATGGGAGGTTGGTATGTTTTCTGCCAGACATATGGACTTGGAGCAATAGGAAGCGCCAAGACCGGCTCCATGCTCTATTTTGGAGATTTCTACCGACCTTTCGGAGAGGGTAAAACAATTGGTCAAGCTTTTTCCGACTGGTTTTCAAGCGTAGCAGCTGATGGTTTTGCCGACTGGGAGGTTTGCTGGTTTTACGGAATGACCCTTATTGGCGATCCCACCCTGACCATTCAGAAAACACCTCCCTGTAGATACCTGGTATATGATGATGCAGAACCTTATTACCAATGGTCCATACCGGATATTTACGGAGCTGACCTTTTCAATGTCAGGTTCACCACCTCAGAGGATTGTACCCTCTCCACTGCCATCCTCTGGTTTTCTTATGTAACTGGAAATGCCGATGCCCGAATATACATCTGGGAAAGCGACGGTAGTTATCCAACCACCTTGATAGACTCAGTGGACATCCCCTCAGAATCAATTCTTTTGTATCCGGATTTGCAGGTGGTGGATCTATCCCTTAAGAACATAACCTTTCAGCAAGGAGAGAATTTCCATATTGGATATACCTTAAATGATCCACAAGCAGGTGATACCCTGGCTATATATAGCGATGACGGATTTCCTGCTGGAACCGAGTATCGCAGCATCGAACACAAAGATGGTTTTTGGGGAACTATGTATGAGGATTGGGGAGATGATTACAACTTTATGATCAGAGCAATTGTTTGTCACGGACAAAACATACTGCCCCCCACACTTGAAAGTCCCTTTGATTCAGCTGTAATATACGATACAATTCCTACATTCAGCTGGTCCCACACCGCTGGGATTGGAGGTACCTACACCTTGCAATATGACACTAACAGCCTGTTTCCTTCTCCTCAGGTATACGACAGCTTAACCTCCACGACTTTCACCGTTTCCGATACTTCTCCCTTATCCTATTCTACCTATTTTTGGAGGGTACAGGCAGAAGACGAGTCCCAAAATAAATCCGGGTATCAATTCCATCCTTTCTCTTTCTCCGTTTATATGTGCGGAGATGCCAACAACGATTACACCCTAAACCTTTCCGATGTGATCCGGATAGCTAATTACAAATTGAAATCCGGCCCCCAGCCTATCCCTACAGAATTAGCTGGAGATACGAACGGGGACTGTACAGTCGAATTATCCGATGTAATCCGTTTGGCAAACTACCTGCTAAAAAGCGGTGAAGCCCCAGTTCCCTGCGAGGACTACTAAACTGTAGCAGAGAACTCTGCCAATAAAAAAATTTAAGGTAGCCCACCTTCCCCGCAAGGTGGGCTTTTTTTTACCCAGGCTGAGGGCAACCTGGGATTACCCAAAAGATATGGCTGGCATGTTATGGTGGGTATTCCTACCACAACAGCATAAGTTTTATAGTGGCGTCAGGAGTTTCCTCATGACGCATAGGACTCTGTCGGGAGGTAACTCCCGACAGCACTGTGGGAAGTCCAAGGGAGAAAATAAAAATGGCGAAGGGAGGTGTGCCCTTTTAGGTTCATTTCTGAATAAAATCATTCATCTGCTCATTGTTCATTGATGTTATGTCGGGGTACCCCTACCCCGCTATTATTTCTGTCAAGGGTGAGGGCACCCTTGACCAACTGAAATTGCAAGCTTAGGATTTTTTCAACCAGGTTGCCTCCCTGGTCAGGGAGGGCAACCCTGCTAAGGTTGTGGGATATTGGAATGTAGAGGAGGTCAAAAGACCTCCATTCTTTCTGGAAGGCTTGTGCCTTCCGCTACATTTTTTTGTTAATAATTTAATGTAAAAACGGTCGAGGAACACTCCCGCCTCTGGCGGGAGATTTCGCTTTGTTCAACAACCCCCCCCAATCCTCTGATTTCAAACTTTCTAAATGAAAGCTATCGCCTCGATCTCGATATCCACATCCTTAGGTAGCTTTTTCACCTCAATGGTTGAGCGAGCCGGAGGATCGGATTCAAAAAAGCTTTTATAAACCTGGTTCATCCTGGGAAAATCGTCCATACTCTTTAAAAAAACCGTAGTCTTTACCACTTTATCCAAGCTTGAACCAGCCTCCTCCAGGATGGCTTTAACGTTCTCCAAGACCGCTTTGGTCTTCTCCTCGATCCCCCCCGGTACTAAATCACCTGTTTTCGGATCTGCTGGAATCTGACCTGAGACGAAAACAAGTCCCAGCTTATCCAGCTTAATCCCCTGGCTATAAGGACCGATAGCCTCAGGAGCGCGATCTGTTCTGATCATCTCTTTACTCATACAATACTCCTTTCCTTTCTTTATTAAATCAAATAAAGCGATTAAAATACCTTTGTCAAATAACTTCTCAGGAAAATGTTATAAACTCGGGGGTAATTTCTATATTTTCCTTGACAAAACATCAAAATAATGTTTATTATATATTATAATAGGTCTTTCAAAGTTATATAGCGCGGAAACTCAGCTCAATTATAATGAGATGGGTTTCTTGATTTTTTAATTACATTTCAAGGAAGAAAGAATGTTCTTCACCCTTGTCCGGGAAGGAGAGATTTCTGTGAAATCTCAGGTTAAATTTTATTATCATATCAACCTAAGAAAATCTAAAAAAGAATTAATTCACCTAAAATCAAACCTTAAACCGGAGGATCAGAATGGCTAAAAAGCTTTTGTTTTTAACACTTCTTTTCCTGATTAGCATACCTGCCTTTGCCCAGATAGTGGATACCTCCTGGGTGAGGAGATACAACGGACCAGGCAACGGTTATGATAAAGCTAATGCTCTAACAGTGGATAGTTCTGGGAATGTTTATGTGACCGGATATAGTTACGGAGGTAGCGAAACATCATACGACTATGCTACCATCAAGTACTATCCCAATGGAGATACTGCCTGGGTTAGAAGATACAACGGACCAGCAGACGGTACTGATGCGGCTCATGCCTTGGCAGTTGATAGATTTGGCAATGTTTATGTCACAGGAGCGAGTGACGGAAGTGGAACAAAGAGTGATTTTACCACCATAAAATATTATCCCGATGGAGATACCGTCTGGGTGAGAAGATACAACGGAGCAGCAAACAGTTGGGATGACGCTAAAACCATAGCATTAGATGGATCCGGATATATCTATGTAGCTGGAGACAGCTGGGGCACACATGAAGACTATCTCACCATTAAGTACGACCCGGACGGAAACGAGCTCTGGGTAAGAAGGTATAACGGTCCGGGAAACGGAGAGGATCATGTGCGTGACATGGCTTTAGATAATTCCGGAAACGTTTACCTGACTGGGGGGAGCGATGGCGGTGGAGAAAATGATGACTATCTAACCATAAAGTATTATGCTGACGGAGATACTGCCTGGATAGCGCGATTCGATGGACCTGCAGGCCGGGAGGAAGACGCTGCAGCCATAGCCGTTGATGAATCGGGTAGCGTTTATATTACCGGAGGGATGGCACGACCCGGAAGGATGGGTGATTATGCCACTATTAAGTATTATCCCAATGGGGATACTGCCTGGTTAAGATGGTACTCCGGGGATAGCCTTGATTTCGCTACTGATATTGCTCTGGATGATTCCGGAAATGTTTATGTGAGCGGGACTATCTCGTGGGAAAATTATTACGATTATGCTACAGTGAAATATGACTCGGACGGCAATGAAATCTGGGCGTGCAGATATAACGGGTCAGCCAACTTGAATGATCGGGTAAGCGATATAGCGGTTAGCGGTTCAGGCCAGGTTTATGTAACCGGATTTTCCGATTACAGCTGGGACATTTACCCTTACCCACCTCCTGACTATGCTACCTTAAAGTATTATTCCGATGTCAATACTGCTTGGGTAAGGACATACAACGGACCTGGTGATGACGCAGATGCACCCTCTGCTATAGCTATTGACAACTCAGGTAATGTTTATGTGACAGGATATAGTTATGGAAACGAGACCTGGGAAGACTACGCCACCATAAAGTATGTGCAGTTTTACCTGTGCGGCGATGTCAATTCGGACAGAGAAATCAATCTCTCCGATCCCATCTGCCTTGCAAATTATTACTTCGGAAATCCCTGTGAAATCAATCCCTGGTCATCCGATGTTAACTGCGATATCCTTCCCAACCTCGGCGATGCGATAATAATTGCCAATGTTTACTTTGGCAAGCCGGGATTTGAGTTGAACTGCTGCGAGTGATTCTAAAGTCTGAAGAAATAAACAGAAACTTCAAACAAAAAACCGGAGGATCAGAATGGTTAAAAAGCTTTTGTTTTTAGCGCTTCTTATTTTAGTCAGCGCTCCCGCCTTTGCCCTGGTTGATACCGCCTGGGTCAGAAGGTATGATGGATCAGGGAGTCTGAACGATTACGGAACGGACGTGACAGCAGATGATTCGGGATTCGTATACGTGACCGGAGGCGGCTACGAAACCGGGGCAGACTTCACTACCATAAAGTATTATCCCGACGGTGATACTGTTTGGGTTAGAAAATACGATGGGCCGGGAAACATCGGGGATATGGCTTTTAGCATAGCTGTGGACGATTCAGGCAACGTCTGCGTTACCGGAGAAATCAGGGTAGGTGGCACAGAAGGTGACTATGCCACGGTAAAGTATTTTCCCAACGGGGATACTGCCTGGGTAAGAACCTATGATGGTCCAGGACCCGGCCCTGACCGAGCCAGGAACATAGCAGTGGACAATTGGGGAAACGTCCTTGTAACAGGATATTGTGGTAGCGATGCTGGTGGAACATATTTGGATTATGGCACCATAAAGTACTATCCTGATGGAGATACCGCCTGGATCAGAAGATACGTTGGACCGGATAGCGTTCATGATGAGGCTAAAGCCATAGCAGTGGATGACTCTGGTAAGGTTTACGTTACCGGGGCAAGTGGTGGAATTGGAACCAACTATGACTACGCCACCATAAAGTACGATCAAAATGGAGATACTGTCTGGGTCAGAAGATATAACGGATCCGAAGATCAGGAGGATGGCGCCTCGGATATTGCAGTGGATGATTCTGGAAATGTATATGTTACCGGATGGAACTTTAAGGTATCGGATTGTGATTATGCTACCATAAAATATTTTCCCAATGGTGATACAGCCTGGGTCAGAACATATGACGGACCCGCAAACGAGGCGGATTCAGCATTAGCCATAGCGGTGGATAATGCTGGTAATGTTTACGTCACCGGAACAAGCTATTCAAGCACTACCGAGTTTGACTTCGCTACCATTAAGTATTATCCTAATGGGGATACTGCCTGGGTCAGAAGATACGATGGACCAGGAAACGATTACGACCAGGGATACGCTATTGCAGTGGATGACAATGGCAACGTCTACGTAACCGGATTCAGTGCCGGCGACGGAACTGCGTATGATTATGCCACAATAAAGTACGATCCTGATGGAAACCAGCTCTGGGTAATAAGGTACGATGGACCGGCAAGCGGAGACGATTATCCCTATTCCATTGCCTTAGATGACTCGGGCAATGTTTATGTTACCGGATATAGCTGGGGAAGTGGCTCAAATTACGACTATGCCACCATTAAATATGTGGAGAGCTGCCTTCTCCCCGGAGATGTGAACAACGACGGAATGGTGGCACTAGGAGATATATTCATTTTAGCTCATTACTTATACAGCTGTACCCCAGAACCAGCTTGTCCTCTTTCAGGTGATGTGAATGGAAATTGCGAGGTCGACCTTGCGGATGCCATATGGCTGATTTACAAGATTTTCTTACCCTATCCACAATTCGATACGCTTTTCCCATACTGCTCTTATCCTGAAAACTTCTTGGATCCAGGAGTAAGAGACACCCTGAGAGTTGATTCGGTGGAAGCTGCACCAGGAGATGACTTCGTTATTCCCTTAAGCATATTCAACGATGAAACCATTTTTGCAAACATGCCTTTGATGATCGAAGATACCACTAAGATTGTAATCGATTCCATTGTCTATCAGGGAACCAGGGGCGAGGGTAAGTTTTTCGATAGGCTTGATTATGTTTGTGAAGGAAGTTCTGGTCTTTTGATTTTCAGCCCCTATGAGCTGGAAAGCCTGGATTCACTTTCTCCAGGAGCTGGGATTTCAGGCTATCTTTGGGGGCACGTTAAAGCTGGAGCTGAGCAAGGATTTGTGAAAATCGATACCTCTTTTCTTGAGCCCAATCATCATCTGAGATTTTTCAAAACCCAGCCAAAACTCAATAGTTTGATTCCAGAATTTGTATATGGAGGAGTTACCGTGCTTTCCCCTCATATTTGCGGGGATGTAAACGATGACGGTATTGTCAATCTCGCTGATGCCCTCTGCCTAGCACAACATTATTTCGGGAAACCCTGCGAGATCGTTCCCTGGTCATCAGATGTTAACTGTGACACCCTCAATAACCTTGCTGATGCGATGATCATAGCACAGAAATACTTTGGAGCTCCAGGAGTTGAGTTGGAATGCTGTGAGTAGGGTTTAGATATTAATAATAATTTGACAATAACCTCAGTCAAATCAACAGGCTGGGGTTTCTTTTTCCTTGATTTTCAGGTAGTTTAAAATTTTTGAGTAAATTGAACAGGGATTTTGGTGATTAATTGCAGTCTATGAAAAGTTAAGCCGAACCGGAGCCTTTGACAAAAAGAAGAAGTGTCTCCAGCCCTCCGATCACGTTGCACAGAAGCCTAGAATAGCGTTTCAAAAGCTCGGTATACTGCCACTTAACCTTAAAAGCCTTCTCCGGCAAATCCAGGAGCTCCATAAGGGCTTTTCTATAGATCTCATGCAAGTATCTTAAAACATAGTAAGGGTTATCCGAGAGATCGGGACTTTCAATCTCCCCTCCGGCAAGTATTTCCTTGTAGCTTTCCAGCTTCTCCAACATAACCGTGCCCAGACACCAGGGGCTCATAATCACCGAGAAGTTATGTCCGTTTCCATAATAGCTGTATACGATCTTCAAAACGAACTCGACTATGACATTCCTGGCACGGTAATAGGCAACGGTCTCAAGTTTTTCCGGATCGCACCCTGAGATCTTTTTCTCCAGCTTCTCTTTTTCCAAAAGGCATCTTTTCTCAGTCGACTTCAAAAACTTATAATAATCATCAAAGTAAACCTTGGCATTCTCGTTAACGGTGTGAATGTAATACCCTCCCTCATCCTTGCGAACCTTGGGCTCTTTGAATCTCCTTAATCTCTCCGGGGAAAAACCTCTTTTCATACCGTTGGAAAGCATCTTTCCTCCTTTCGAGAATCCTTTTGTTTACAACATTCAAAAGAGCAAAAACTATGCCCCTGAAAACACGGTTTTAAATCCGCAAATCCTCGTTGGGGCATGCTTCTAACTCATTGTAGTGGATATAATTAGAAAGAATAATCTATAAAAGAGAAGTCAAAAAGGAGGTGAAAGCTACAGAAGATAAACCTTCAATATGCAACCCGTTTCATACTAACTGCAATGATCGCAGTTGATAAAAAAATGGGATGAGGATTAAATAACAGCTTTAAATAAACCTCAAATTCAGCTTATTATGAAAATGCATTTTCAAGATTTAAAGAATTTCTCCTTTATCGGGAAAAGACCGAACCCTCCTCCGGTATGAAGAAAAAGAATCTTATCTTTTTTTGAGAAATTTCCCCTCTTTATCTGATCAACCAAACCCAGCATAGCCTTCCCCGAATAGACCGGATCCAGTATTATTCCGGTGTTCTTTGCCACCGATTTCATCAGGTCAAGCTCGATCTTTCTGTTTTTCCCGTAGCCTTTGCCAACATAGCCATCGATAACCTCTATCTCATCATCCTTAAAAGAAAGCCCGGGATTGAAATTTTCCTTATACGATTTAACCAGCCTTAAAACTCTCTGGGTGGCTATCTGGGAGGTCTCCCTGATGTTGAACCCCACGATCCTGACCTTCCAGTTCAGAAGCTTTGTTCCGATAAAAAGACCAGAATGGGTAGCACCCGAACTCACCGCAGTGATGATTTTGTCTATTTTTTTTCTCTGGGAATCCAGCTGGGATTTTATCTCAAAACAGGCTTTTATATATCCCCAGATGCCCAGGGCATTTGATCCCCCCTCGGGAATAACGTATCCCTTTTGCCCTTTCCCTTTCAGAGCCAGCCTCACATCATCCATTATATCATCAACCTCTTTGTACTCCTCAGCAGTGATGTATTTGATTTTAGCATCCATCATCTTATCCAGAAACAAATTACCATCCAGCCTGGGCTTTCTCTCTTCCTTGAACAGGACTAAAAAGGATTTCAATCCCAGCTGGGCAGCTATTATTGCGGTTGCCCGGGCATGGTTGGACTGAACCCCTCCGCAGGTTATCAGGGTATCTGCCCCCTGGTTTAATGCATCGCAGGTTAAAAACTCAAGCTTCCTCACCTTGTTGCCTGATAACCCGAATCCGGTCAGATCATCCCTTTTGATTAAAATATTGTAACCCTCTGGTATTTCAGGGATTCTTCTCCATCTTTCTATGGGTGTGGGAAGCATAGCCAAATTTATTGTTTTGGGGAAACGAGTGGTCATATTGCTCCTTTCATTAATAATTATTAATAATTTCAATTTGCTGAAAAATCAAGTGATTTTTAATCTGTGCTCTATTTAACCTGAGATTTCGAAAAATACAGCCCATTCTTGGAGAATCTAAACCAAATCATATCATACCGGATATTTTTTATTTGACAAAAACATCCAGTTAGCTAAATTAAGCCTACAATGCCAAGAATCTTAGGAATAGACTACGGTGAAAGAAGGATCGGCCTGGCAATATCCGATCCCATGGGCATTATAGCTCAGCCCCTTACCACCTTAGATACCCAAAAAACAACCGATGTTTTTTCAGAGATTCAAAAGCTGATCAGAGAAAAAAACGTGGAACAAATCATCGTAGGTCTACCTAAAAATATGGATGGAACTATTGGAAAGAAAGGAAAAGAAGTCCTGGAGTTTGCAAAAAACCTCTCCAGGCAAATAAATGTTAAAGTTAATCTCTGGGACGAGAGATTATCATCGGTTGAATCGCAAAAGATACTCAGAGATACTAAAAAGAAAACCAGACAGGATAAAAAAAACATAGACAAGCTCTCCGCATCCTTGATCCTGCAGGGATATCTGGAAAACGCTAAAAAAAATGAATGAAACAAAGATAAAATTCAACTTCTCCGAATGGGTTTTGTTCTTTTTATCCACCCTGGTTATATTCTTATCCTCTGTCATATTAGTGACAGCCACATTGATAATATACATCGGAGAAAAGCTCATCTGGCTTTTTAGCTGGAGGGAAAGATCACCGGTTGTAATTATCCTGATATTGGTCATGTTGTTTTTTTTGATAAACATAATCTACTGGACAGCCCTGCCGGTTGGATGGAAAAACGAAGAGGAAAAGGCGTCAATTATAGTAAGAAAAGGTGAAAGCTTATCCAATGTTGCGGGAAAGCTTAAAGGTAAAGGATTAGGCTTCAACCGGACTATATTTTTGGAGTACTCCAAAATATTAGGATTTGATAAGCGTATCCACGTGGGAAAATACGAATTTCAAAAGGGGAATACTCTGTATCAGATCCTGAGCAAGCTGAGAAAGGGAAAGGTCACCCCAATCGACGTCACCATTCCGGAGGGGTTAAATTTCAAGCAGATAGCAGGTATTCTACAAAACAGGTGCGGAACAGATTCTTCTCTTTTCGTAGCTGCGGTGACTGATAAGGGTTTTATAAAAGAAATAAATATTTTAGCAGAGAATCTGGAAGGATATCTTTATCCCAACACCTATAAACTATACTGGGGGATTGAACCCTACGACGTTGCCCAGATAATGGTCGATCATCTGAAGGGAATACTGGTCGACACCTTAAAACAAAAAGCAGGAGAGCTTGGTTTCTCAGTACACCAGGTCATAATCCTAGCTTCCTTAATTGAATCCGAGGCAAGAAAACCGGAGGAGAGAACCACCATCTCAGCGGTTTATCATAACAGGTTAAAAAAAGGGATGCTTTTGCAGTGCGATCCCACGGTCATATATGCCCTGCCCGACTTAGACCGCCCCCTGCTTTTAAAAGATCTGGAGATCGACTCCCCTTACAATACCTACATCTATCCCGGACTTCCCCCCGGTCCCATAAACAATCCCGGAAAAAAATCGATCTTAGCAGCACTTTATCCAGCCAACGTCAATTTTCTGTACTTCGTAGCTAAGGGTGACGGCTCGCATGTTTTCTCCTCAACTTTGGAGGAACATAATCGGGCTATAAGAAGGATAAAGAACCAAAATTCGTATGAATCAAGAGACAGGTCAGGCTAAAGGGTTTTTAAACTAAACCGAATTTCATTTCTCAAACTTAAATAAAAAAACGTATAAACATTTAAACATCATTCAGGGAATTATTCTAAGATTTTAATTTAAAAAGACTTGACAAAAATTTATTAAATGATAGATTTAAATTGATCGCGGGGTAGAGCAGGCTGGTAGCTCGTCGGGCTCATAACCCGGAGGTCGGTGGTTCAAATCCACCCCCCGCTATTTTTTTATTGGCTTTTCTAAAATAATCAAATCAGTCAGCATTTTGGGGTATACTAATTGAATAAAATCCTTTTATCTCAATTTTAAAATAATCGAAAGAAGCACTCTGAGATTGGAGCCTCATGTTTTTTGTTAATAATAAAAATCCGAAAGGAAACAGTTTTGTTTGGCGCAGATAGGAGCTTTTAATCTGAATAATGGATTCCTTGTGGAAAATGGACAAACTCAATTCCCAAAAT
>LJUW01000027.1 GCA_001304315.1 candidate division Zixibacteria bacterium SM23_73_2
GATTATTTTTTCACACCGGCCTTTATGTTTTTTGCCATACTCCTGGGATTAGGAGCAGCAGGATTGTTGCGAAGCATCGGGGAGGTAGTAGAGAAGTATAAATCGAAGAATACCTTTTTAAGATTCACCGGCTACTTAGTTTTGGTATTTCTTTTGTTTTTGCCCCTTCTAACTTTCAGCAAGAATTTCAATTCCCCCAACAACAGAAGGGGGAATTATCTTCCCTGGGATTACGCTTACAATCTTCTGAATTCCTGTGCTCAGGATGCCATACTCTTTACCAACGGGGATAACGACACCTTTCCTTTGTGGTTTATCCAGGAGGTGGAGGGGGTGAGGAAGGACGTCAGGGTGGTCAATTTGAGCCTTCTTAACACCCACTGGTATATCCTTCAGCTTAAAAACAGGATGGGTGTCCCGGTAAGCTTTTCAGATAAAGAGATAGAGAGATTAATACCGATGAGAACTCAGGATGGTAGGGTATTCAGGGTTCAGGATATTATGATAAATGACATCCTGGATGCTAATAAGTGGAAACAGCCGATTTATTTTGCCACCACGGTTTCCCCGGATAATAAAATTTACAAGGGTGAATTATTGGATGAACACTTGAAAATGGAGGGAATGGCTTACAGAGTTGTGAGGGAAAAAGGAAGATATTTGGTAGACGTGGAAAAGATGGAGAAAAAGCTTTTCGAGGAGTTTAAATTCCGAGCGATTTCCGATCCCAATGTGAAAAAGAACGAGAATGATTTGAGGCTTTTGGCAAATTATTCCAGCTCGTTTCTTACCTTGGCTGATACCTTGAGAAGAGCAGGTGAGTACCAGCGTGCTGAAGAGGTAGGGCTTATGAACTTAGGGATGTTACCATGGGATTGGAGACCATACGGATTTCTGGTTCAGCTGTATGGGGAGATGGGCGAGCTGGATAAAGCGGAAGAGCTAATGGAGAAAAACGAAATACTGGAAACCGATAAAAAGGACTATATATACATGAGCCTGGCACAGTTATATAGAAGCCAAGGAGAACAGGATAAGTCAGTGGAATTAATGAACAGACTTCTGGAGGGAGATCCCCCCTTTAAACCAGCATTACAATTCCTTTTAAGTCATTATTATGAAAAGAAGGACAGGGAACAACTTATCTTTTTGCTGGAAAGGTGGATTGCACGCAATCCCAACGATAACAATGCCATCTCGGCTTTAAATCAAATGAAGTCCCCGGATTTTAAATTCCCGAGTTCGGAATCCACAGGTCAAAATCCTTAAGAAAAAGACAAAACTTATAAAAAGAGTTTTTCGTGAAAATTCTGACGATAAACTGGCAAGATATTTCTAATCCCCAGGCAGGAGGAGCGGAGATCCACCTGGAGGAGATCATGAAGAGGATTGCAAAAAGAGGTAACCATGTTACCCTTTTCTGCAGCTCTTATCCTGGTGCCAAAAGAATTGAAAGAAGAGATGGTTTAAAGATAATCAGAAAAGGTTCAAGATACAATTTTAACCTGGTCGCTTTCAGTGTTTTCCCCTCCCTTCTCAGGCAGGAGAAACCCGATTTAGTCATTGAGGATATAAACAAGATTCCCTTTTACCTGCCACTTTTGCACAATCTGCCAACTTTAATTATAATTCCCCATCTTTTCGCTGATTCGGTTTTCCAGGAGATAAATTACATTATGGGACTTTATATATTTCTTTCCGAAAAACCCATTCGGAGAATTTATAGGAATAAGGATTTTTTGGTCATCTCCGAAAGCACCAAAATTGATCTGGTAAAAAGAAATATCCCTGCTGAGAATGTTCAGGTGATAAAATGCGGGATCGAGCACAGCCTTTATAAACCGAATCAGGAGGTACCCAGGGATAAAAATCCTCTGGCATTATACGTGGGAAGAATAAAGAAATATAAATCGATCGACCTTTTGATCGATGCCTTCAGTTTGGTCTCCAAAAAGATACCGGAGGCTTATTTAGCCATTGTTGGTGATGGAGACTATGCTTCTCAGTTGAAACAGAGGGTAAGGGGATTGAAACTGGACAAAAAAGTTGTTTTTACCGGGTATGTTTCTTTGGAGGAAAAACTGAGATGGCTTCGGAGAGCCTGGGTATCGGTTTACCCTTCTCTGAAAGAAGGTTGGGGATTAACCAATATCGAAGCCAATGCCTGTGGTACCCCGGTTTTGGCCTCGGACGTTCCGGGTTTAAAAGATTCAGTGAAAGCCGGGGAATCAGGTTTTTTATTTCCCTACGGGGATTCTAAAAAATTGTCTGAGCTGATGCTGGATTTGTTCACAAAACGAAAGCTGAGGGAAAAGCTGTCTGAAGGAGGGCTTAGGTGGGCGAAGAATTTCAGCTGGGATAAAGCGGCTTTGGAAACGATGATTTTAATTGAAAACATTATCGGGAAAAGATGGAGCTGAAGAAAAGATTTATCTTTGGACTGATAATAAGCGCAATTTTTTTATACCTTGCTGTTCATAAAGTTGATTTGGTTGAGCTTTGGAGGGCTCTGAAGGATGCCGAATATCTCTGGGTTTTACCCAATATGGCTTTGATGATGTTCAGCTACTGGCTGCGCGCTTACAGGTGGAAGTTCATGGTCAATCCTATAAAAAAGCTTTCCTTGAATCGACTTTTCTCCGCAACCATAATAGGTTTTATGGCGAACAACGTTCTTCCAGTAAGGCTGGGTGAGGTGGTGAGAGCTTATTCATTAGGAAGTAAAGCTGAGATTTCGAAAACCGCTTCCTTTGCCACCATTGTCGTGGAGAGGGTATTCGACGGATTTTCCCTGCTTTTGATCCTTTGGATAACCCTTCTTTTCGCTCCGTTTCCGGAGATAGTTAAGAAAGCCGGGAATCTGACTTTGGTTTTGAATGTGATTCTTCTTCTGGTTTTGATCTTTTTGGAGATTAAGACCAAGCCGACTTTGAGTTTTTTTGAAAAGATACTGAAGCTTTTTCCCCGCCCGGTTTCTTCTAAAGCCAGCGAGTTACTTTATAAATTCACCACCGGTTTGAAAATCTTCAGGGACCTTCCCAACATGCTCTGGATAATATTTCTATCCTTGATGGTATGGGTTATCGTGGGAACCAGTAACTATTTCATATTTTTGTCCTTCGGCTTTACGCCGCCATTCTATGCCTCATTTATTCTTCTGGTGATAGTTGCCCTGGGGGTGATGCTTCCCTCATCTCCAGGTTTTATTGGGACTTTTCAATACGCCTGCATTTTGGCTTTGGGGATTTTCGGGATTGAAAAGAGCGTAGCTTTTTCCTTCTCGGTTGTTTTGTGGATCAGCCAATACCTTCCGGTAACTGCGTTAGGATTTTATTACCTGAAAAGAGAACATCTATCCTTAAAAGAGGTCAGAGAGGAGAAAAGGGATACACCAAAAGAGCATGGGGGTTCCTCAAAAGTTTAATCCTTGACATCTGGTGCTCAGAAGTTATTATTGACTTATAAACTATGTCTCTTTTATCGAAAAAAGAACTGGTACTCTCAAAGCTGTTCACCGATAAAACCGATAGTTTGTTGATCCAGCTTTTCCGTTACACTTTCGTAGGCGGGATTGCATTTCTGGTGGATTTCGGATCACTTTTTGCTCTCACCGAGTTTTGTGGCGTACACTATTTGATCTCCGCTGCGATCGCCTTCATCCTGGGACTGGTAACCAATTACCTTCTAAGCATAATTTGGGTTTTCTCCAGAAGGACTCTTAAGAGTAGATGGCTTGAGCTTTACATCTTCGCTTTAATCGGGGTGGTGGGCCTGGGGTTTAACGAGCTTTTTATCTGGTTTTTCACCGAGAGGGTTAATCTGCATTACCTTTTGTCAAAAATAGTCTCTACGGTATTTGTATATCTCTGGAATTTCTTTGCCAGAAAATACATCCTTTTCAGATAGATAACCGAATGTCAAAGAGAATTGCGATAATAATAGGTGCAGGTCCAGCAGGACTGACCGCTGCATACGAGCTTCTGGATAAGACCGACATAAAGCCGGTTGTTTTGGAAGCGACCCCGGAGATCGGGGGCATTTCAAAAACCGCCCGGTACAAGGGGTACAGGATTGACACCGGAGGACACCGGTTCTTTTCAAAATCGCCCCGGGTGATGGATTGGTGGAAGAATATCCTTCCTTTACAGGGTGCTCCGGCAAGGGATGATAGAATACTTAAAAGAGAGGTTCCGATTGCCCAAAAAGTTTATCTCAGGGACCTAGGGGAAAAGGAGAAAAGGGAGATCGAGCCTCCTGATCCGGAAAAAAAAGACCGGGTCATGCTGGTAAGGCAAAGGCTTTCGAGAATCTATTTCTTGAGAAAATTCTTTGATTACCCAATTTCCCTTAGTAAAGATACTCTGTTCAATCTCGGACTTATAAGGATTATAAAGATCGGCTTGAGTTATCTTTGGGCGAAGCTTTTTCCCATCAAAAATGAACGGAATTTAGAGGATTTTTTTATCAACCGCTTCGGCAAAGAGCTCTACCAGACTTTTTTCAAAGACTATACCCAGAAAGTCTGGGGAGTATCCTGTCAAGAGATCAAACCGGAATGGGGTGCCCAGAGGGTTAAGGGGCTCTCGGTGAAGAGGGCTTTGGGGCATGCCCTCAAGCGTCTGGTTACCAGGGATAAAAGCATCGAACAAAAGAGGGTGGAGACAAGTCTGATCGAACAGTTCATCTATCCCAAGTTCGGACCGGGGCAGATGTGGGAGGAGGTTGCCCGGCTGGTTAATGAAAATGGCGGTGAGGTACATATGAACCAGAAAGTCAGCGATATTTTTTACAGAGATAACCGTGTTTATGAAGTGGAGGTTGAGAATCCGCAGACGAAAGAGAAAAAAAGAATAAAAGGGGATTTTTTCTTCTCAACTATGGCAATTAAAGACCTGATCGAAGCCATGGGCAAGGATGTTCCTGAGGAGGTAAAATGCATAGCTTCCGGTTTGAGTTACCGCAGTTTTCTGATTGTGGGATTGCTTTTAAACCAGCTCAAGATAAAAAACCAATCCCAGATAAAGACGGTTAACGACATAATTCCGGATAACTGGATCTACATTCAGGAGAAGGAGGTTAAGGTAGGAAGGCTGCAGATCTTCAATAATTGGAGTCCCTACCTTTTGGCTGATCCGGATAAGGTCTGGATCGGGGCTGAGTATTTCTGTGATGAGGGAGACCAGCTGTGGAAAAGCAGTGATCAAAAGCTGGTCGAGTTGGCAAAGGAAGAACTTTCCCGGATAGATATCATCCAAAAGGAAGATGTTATCGACGGAGTGGTGATTAAGGTTCCCAAATCCTACCCGGCTTATTTTGGCACCTATGATCAGATCGATGTGGTCAAAAACTTTTTGAACGAATTCGAGAATCTGTTCCTGATAGGAAGGAATGGAATGCACCGATACAATAATCAGGACCATTCCATGCTCTCCGCCATGATTGCTGTTGAGAATGTCGTTGAGGGGATTAAAAGTAAGGATAATATCTGGGCGGTGAACGTGGAAGCGGAATATCACGAGGAGAAAAAAAGTTCCTCCTGAATATAAGTTTTTTATTTTATATCTTAAGCCAAAATCATAATATGACCAAAGACAAAAAGAGAAAGGCAAAAGAAAAGACAGAAAAAAGCCCCAAACCAGCTGGATTTCCTTTTGGTGATAAAACTTTCTATACCCTTTTTTTGTTGGTTATCATCCTGGCTTTATTTCTCAGATTGAATCACCTGAGCTCCGATCCAGCGCTGAATTTATCCTGGAGCATGGGTCCATTTACAGACGAGGGGCATGTGGTATCCGATGCCCGGGACAAGCTTTTTTTTGGGGGATGGAACCTGGATGACTTTTTCAGAATGGGAGTTTCCGGTTTGGTAACGGTTTTGACCTTCATCGTATTTAAACTCTTCGGCTCCGGTTTTGCACAAGCCCGATTAGTTCCCATCCTTTTCAGCTTGCTTTCCATACTCTTTGTTTTTATTGTTCTTAAAAAGGAACACAATTCAAAATTCGCATTTTTGGGCTCTTTTTTTCTGGCATTCTGTTATGTTTACCTGATGCACAACCGGTTGGCTTTGGAGGAGACCACCCTGATTTTTTTCCTTGTTCTTTCGATTTTTTTCTGGCAAAAAGGTGAAGAGAAACTTCTGTTTTACGGATGCTCGGGTTTGTCTTTAGGATGTGCCACTTTGTTCGTCAAGCCCTTGGGACTTTTCTCAGGATTAGTTCTTATAATCATCTTGGATTTCTTCAGAAGGAAATCGGGTTCATTTTTTAAAAATATAAAGTTAGTTAAAATCAAGCCACTTTTTTATTTCGTTTTGGGATTATTCTTAGTTCTTATAGTCTGGCTGGTCTTAATATTTGCGCCTTACAGAGAGGTGGTAATCAAGATTCTTACCGGTACCTCAGCTGGTAGACCTGAGAATATTTTTGAATACATAAAAAACTTTTTGAATCTGGGCACCAATGATAGATTATTTAATCGAATGCCCTTGATTTTCTTTCTGAGTTTCTGCTATTTTCTTTACTGGTTCAAAAATCTCAAGCAGAATCTAAAGAACTCTTCATCAATTGAATTCATCTCTGTGTTGTGGCTTTTTCTGGGTATGCTTTTTCTATCCATCACCAACTACCATCCCATTCGCTATCAGATGATTTTGATTCCACCACTTTGCCTTTTAGCTGGATTGGCTTTGGGAAAGCTATCCGGGATGGAGTTCTTCAAGACCAAAGGTAGATTAACACTTTTTACCTTGATAATCTGGTGGGTAATTCTTTTTACATTCAGCTATAACCTCCTGAGGTTGATTAGCGTTTATCAAGCTATGGTTTTTAAATCGATTATTTTGGCTTCTCTAATTCTTTTGCTCTTATTTCTTTTCTACTCATTGAAACCGTTTAGAAAAGGAGTAAAAATCGGAGTTAGACTGAGAGCATTATCAGTATTTTTATTATTGATTCTTTTCTTCTTGATACAGTTAAACCAGTACTCCTCTTGGGCTTCAAATACGCAGAATACTCTAACCCATATCTCCAGGGATCTGAGGTCACTCCCTTCGGGAAGCGTAATTGCAGGGCCCTGGGCTGGTACAGTGTGTATGGAGAACAGTCACCGAGCCATAATAGTTCAAAATTGGGCCAATACGGAAAATCTCATTGAGAGGTTTGGAGTCACTCACCTGGTTGTCTTCCTGATAGGGGGAAGAGTGAGCTGGGAAGGCGAGTTTTTCAGGAAAAATTATCCCCAGGCAACGGAAGGGGCGACTTTAACCAATCAATATAAATTACCCAAGGGCATGCTTTTGATCTACAAAATATAGATTTAATCTTTTTACTGACTTCTTACCACCTGATTGTAAATCGAATTCTCACTTCAGGCAGAAAGAGCGACAGGAGTTATCTAATTTTCAAACAACAGGCAAATGTTTGATTTCCCCTTGACAAAACCGACAAAGGTATTTATAAAGGTGGTGAAAAGTATAAAGAGTTCTGGTGATGGTAAGTGAGAAGAAAATTATGAAGGCCTTTCAAAGAGGTGAGGAATGTCAAAAATTCTGATTACCGGTGGGGCTGGCTTTATAGGCTCTCATGTGGCTGATAGGTTCATATCCTTAGGGCATCAGGTTTTTATTTTAGACGATTTAAGCACAGGGAAAAAGGAGAACATAAATCCTGAAGCAGAATTTTATAATATGGATATAAGGAGCCGGGAGTTGGATTGGATTTTCAAGGATGTGAAATTCGAGGTGGTTTGTCATCATGCTGCTCAGATAAATTTAAGAAAATCCTTAGAGGATCCGCTTTTAGATTCCGAGATCAACGTATCAGGAACGATGAACCTTTTGGGAAATTGCGTTAAGCATAAAGTCTCTAAATTCATCTTCGCCTCCACCGGCGGTGCCCTTTATGGTGAGCAGGACTATTTTCCAGCGGACGAGAAACATCCGATAAGACCGCAATCCCCTTATGGGTTTTCCAAGTTCGTGATCGAAAGGTACCTGGAGTTCTGCGAGAAATCCTACAGGACCCGTTACCTGAGCTTGAGATATTCCAACGTTTACGGTCCCCGTCAGAATCCCGAGGGGGAGGCAGGGGTGGTAGCTATATTTTGCGAGAGATTTTTCAACAAAAGGGAAGCGATCATAAACGGTGATGGGGAACAGACCAGAGATTACGTCTATGTGGAGGACGTGGTTGAGGCTAATGCTTTGGCCTTGGAATATAAAGGAAGCGGTGCCTTTAATATCGGAACCGGAAAAGAGACAACGGTTAACACCGTTTTTAACCTCCTGAAACAAAAGATCGGTACAGGTCAAAAGGAAATCCACGGGCCCCCTATCCCCGGCGAGCAGATAAGAAGCGTTCTGGATTATTCAAAGGCGAAAAAGATCTTAGGATGGGAACCCAAGTTTGATTTAAATGAAGGCATTGAGAAGACAATTGTATTTTATCAACAAAGATAAGGTAGCTTCTGAAAGTTCAAGCTTTCTACAATAAGAAGAAGCTCCATTCTCTTTGTAGAAAACATAATAGGTTTAAAAATGGTTGTCTCGGTCTTAGCATATAATATGCTTGAATATCAAAGATTGCCTGGGCAAAGTTATAACATTTTTTATATGGGATGAATCCACGCGACTGTTATCGATACAGCCTGTTTATAATGTCACATCTTTTTTTAAACCAAGGTAGGAAAAGATCCTTCAGGCCGGTTCTTCAGTTAAAACAATGTTGACAAATTTTTCTTAATAGTTATAGTATAAATCTTTGAGAGGTGTAAAATGGTTGCAAGCATGACAGGATTCGGTAAATCCGAGGTTCTAAAGGAGGGAGTGAAAGCAACTGTGGAAATATCCTCGGTCAACAATCGCTTCTGTGATATTCAGTTCAGGCTACCCAAGTTTTTGTCAGAACTTGAAGGGGAAATCAAAAAGCTTATCCTGTTTAAGATAACCAGAGGAAAGATAAACTTCGTTTTGGGGTGGGAGGAGGAGATCGCTCCCTCTTCTCTGGTTAAACTCAATTCTGAGGTTGCGGACGTTTACTATTCGGTTTTTAAAGAACTGAAAGAGAAATACGATTTGGAGGGAGATTTGGAACTTAAGGATTTCGTAAACCTCCCGGACATTCTCAAAGTTGAGAAGGAGGAATACGATCTAAAAAAAGCCTGGGAGATTACCAGGGAAGCGACCTTATCTGCCCTCAAACAAATGGATGAAATGAGAAGAGCAGAGGGTGGAAAATTGGCCGAGGATTTGAAAGAAAGGGTGGGAAAACTTGAAAATGCAATAGCTGAGATCGAGAAGTTATCCCAGAAAAACTTCCAATTCTATCATCAGAAATTGAAAAAAAGGATATCCGAGATTCTGGACGATTTCGAACTGGACCAGCAAAGGGTCGCGGTGGAAGCCGGGATTTTGGCTGAGAGAGCGGATGTGACCGAAGAGTGCGTAAGGTTAAGATCTCATAACCATCAGTTTCTTTCGGCTTTAAGTGAAAATGAAGCAGTAGGCAAAAGATTAACCTTTCTCCTCCAGGAGATGAACCGGGAGGCTAATACCATCGGCTCCAAAGCCATTCACCCCGAAATAGTGCAAAAGGTGATATTCTTAAAGGAGGAGGTTGAGAAGTTAAGAGAGCAGGTTCAGAACATAGAATGATACTGATATGGTCTTAATCGACAAAGAGATTGTGTTCAGAAAGATCGTTTTGGCATAGTATTATAAGGGAAAACATACACACACAAAAAACAGCAAAAGGATTAATCGAATAAAGAGGTTTTATTTTTTCTCAGTTCAGATAAGTGTATTTGTCCTTTAAATGCTCTAAATCGAAATTAAAATCGCGGTGAAAAAAAAACCATTACTTGTAGTAATATCCTCCCCCTCGGGAACGGGGAAAACGACTATCTGTAAAAAAATCTTAAAAAAGCATCCCCAATACGTTCGCTCGGTATCCTTTACCACCCGAGAGAGAAGAAAAGGAGAGGTGAATGGAAGGGATTATCATTTCGTGAATAAGGACAGGTTCGAAAAGATGAAAAAAAGAAAGCAGTTTGCCGAGTGGGCTTGTGTTTACGGTAATTATTACGGAACTCCTAAAAGGTCAATTGAGAAAGCAAAAAGACAAAACAAAACCCTAATTATGGTTATAGATGTTCAAGGAGGAAGCGCAATCAAACGGTTATACCCTGAAAGCGTATTGATATTTATGCTACCCCCGTCATTAGGTGAGCTTAAAAGAAGACTGAAGATAAGAGCCACCAATAAAAAAGATGATCTCGAAAAAAGGCTTAAATCCGCTCTAAAGGAAATCTCTTTCTGGTCGAATTATGATTATGTCCTGGTGAACTCGGACTTAAACCAGACAGTAAGAGATGTGGAGAACATAATCTCAGCTGAGAAAAGAAAAGCCAAAAGATTCGATATAAATATCTGGGGTAGGGGACAAGATAAATGGAGGGGATAAAATGGAACAGATACCCATCGAGAAATTAGAGAAGTTAGCCAAAAACAGGTACGCTGCAGTTTTAATAGTAGCAAAACATGCAAGAAAATTAAATAAGGAAAGGCTGAACGAGAAGGAACGTATGGAATCATACGGGGAAGAAGAGGCTGAGGAAACAAAGATCGAGAGTTCCACCAAAGTAATTGGAGAGGCATTAAGGGATCTTCTGGAGGGGAAGATCAAATTCGATTTCCCACGAAAATAATTATACTTATGGCTGAAAATCTAATAATCGTTGAGTCGCCTGCCAAAACCAGGACCATTAAGAAATTTCTGGGCAAAGGTTGGCAGGTGGAGGCTACCAAGGGGCATATCAAGGATCTCCCCCAGAGAAAACTGGGGGTTGAAATAGATAAAGGATTTTTGCCCCAATATGTGGTGATCAAGGGGAAAAAAAGAATCATCATGAAACTCAAGGCTGAGGCTAAAAAAGCTTCCAAAGTATTTTTAGCACCTGATCCGGATAGAGAAGGTGAAGCTATCGCCTGGCATGTGGCCCAGGAGATCGACGGGATTAATTCTTCTGTTCTTAGAGCTTCCTTCAATGAGATTACCAAGGAAGCAGTTTTAAGGGGTATTGATAGTGCTGGACCTTTAGATATGAAAAAGGTTTTCGCTCAGCAAGCCAGAAGGATCTTGGACCGTCTGGTGGGATACAAAGTCAGCCCTTTTTTGTGGAAAACCATCTACCGCGGCCTGAGCGCAGGCAGAGTTCAATCGGTGGCTTTAAGGATTTTGTCTGAGAGGGAAAAGGAGATAGAGGAATTCATATCCCAAGAATACTGGAGCATAACCGCTTTTTTGGAGACTGAGAAGAAAAAGTCCTTTCATGCCAGGCTTTTTAAAATCGATGGTAAAGATTTCAGTATCGAAAACGAAAAAGAGGCTCAAGGATTGGTAAATGACATCCAGACCAAAGAATTCGTCGTCTCCCAGCTCAAAAAGGAGAAAAAACAACGCCATCCCTATCCCCCTTATATCACCAGCACCCTTCAGCAGGATTCCGCCAGAAGGATTTTCTTCTCGCCAAAAAAAACCATGACCGTAGCTCAACAGCTCTATGAGGGGGTGGATTTGGGTGAAAAGGGATCGGTTGGACTTATCACCTACATGAGAACGGACTCGGTCAGGGTTTCCGAGGAGGCTAAGAAAAACCTTCGCAACTATATTGGTAAGAATTTCGGGGATAGGTATCTTTCAGAAAAGCCAAGGGAGTACCGCTCCAAAAAAGGTGCTCAGGAGGCACACGAGGCTGTTAGACCTACCTTTGTTGAATATACCCCTGATGAGATCAAAGGGTATCTGACCAATGATCAATTCAAGCTTTATCAGTTGATCTGGAATAGATTCTGTGCTTCCCAGATGAGTTCGGCTTGGTATGACTTCGTTTCCGCGGAGATCGGAGCTGACAGGTATCTATTTAAAGCTTCCTCCAAAAACCTTATTTTCGATGGATTTTTAAAGGTTTACAAGGAGATAAAGGAGAATAATTCCTCTGAGGAAGAGGAGGAGAAAATCCCCGAGCTGAAAGAGGGTGAGCTTTTGAACCTTTTGGATCTTCAGCCCAAACAACACTTCACCAAACCACCTCCCAGGTTTAACGAGGCCAGCTTGATTAAGGAGCTGGAGGCCAACGGGATCGGCAGACCCTCTACTTATGCCCAGATCCTGAGCACTCTCAAACAGAGAAAATACGTGGCTTCGGAGAACAAGAAGCTCATTCCCACTGAGCTGGGATTGACCGTTAACAGGATTTTGGTTGAAAGGTTTCCCGATATATTCAACGTGGAGTTCACCGCTGTTATGGAATCTGAACTGGATAAGATAGAGGAGGGCGAGGACAAGTGGATTGAGGTATTAAAGAATTTCTATACACCCTTTGAAGCTACCCTTAAAAAGGTTGAAAAGGAAAAGACCAAAATAAAAAATGGCCTTGAGGAGAAAACCGATGTTCTGTGCGAAAAATGTGGAAAACCAATGATTGTAAAATGGGGTAAAAATGGTAAATTCTTAGCCTGCTCCGGATTTCCAGAATGTAAAAACACCAAACCCCTGATCTCCGAGGAGGAAGAAAAGATAGCCGAAAGTCATAAATGCGAGCTCTGCGGTTCTCCCATGGTTGTTAAAACTGGAAAATTTGGTAGGTTTTTAGCCTGTTCAAGATATCCCGATTGTAAAAACACCAAGCCTTTATCCTTGGGAATAAAATGTCCTGAAAAGGATTGCGGTGGTCATATAGTGGAGAGAAAATCCAAAAGGGGTAAAGTATTTTTCGGGTGCTCCAATTATCCTGAGTGTAATTTCGCAACCTGGTACAAGCCCCTTGCCAGAGTTTGCCCTGGGTGCGGGGTGGAATTTATGGTTTTGAAAAAAAGCAAATCCAAAGGTGATATTTTGAAGTGTTTGAAATGCGGATACGAGGAAAAAGAAAAAACAGAAGAAAAAGATGAGTAGTCTGTCTTCCCAGATAAAAAGCTTTTTAACCTACCTCAAAAAAGAAAAATATTTTTCCGAACATACCCTGATATCATATGGAACCGACCTTAAGGAGCTGGAGGATTTTTTGAGGAAAAGCAAAAGAAAAGTAAATTACAAGGAGGTGGATAAAGACGATCTGCGTGATTTTATCATTAGCTTAACCAGAAAAAAAAGAAGTTTTGTTACCATTGGTCGAAAAGTATCTGCCCTGAGGTCTTTTTTCAAATTTTTAAAAAGGAGAAATCTACTCAGACGAAATCCTTCCTCTTTCCTGGTCACGCCTAAGAAAGGAAAAAAACTTCCTGAGAAATTATCGGTGGAACAGATGAGAGGGATTTTAGAAAGACCACACAAGGAGAATCTCCGGGCTCGAAGGGATAGTGCCATATTGGAGCTTTTTTATTCAACCGGCATCAGGCTCTCGGAGCTGGCTGGATTGGATTTATCCTCCATCGATTATCATGGAGAGACGATAAGGGTTTTAGGTAAGGGTAAAAGAGAGAGAATTATTCCGGTGGGCAAGAAAGCGATTTCAGCTGTTTCGGAGTATCTTTCTTTTCGAAGATCTTTAAAGGATGTAGGTACAGAAGCTCTTTTTATTAATCCAAAAAAACAAAGGCTTTCCGGCAGGGGTATTGCCAGGATTGTAAATAAGAATTTATCCGAGGTCTCCGAGTTGAAGAAAAAAAGCCCTCATATCTTAAGGCACACCTTCGCCACTCATCTTTTAGACTCGGGCGCAGACCTTATGGCGGTGAAGGAGCTTTTAGGTCATAAGAACATATCCACCACTCAGGTATATACCAGTGTATCGGTGGGGAGATTAAAAAAGATTTACCGGAAAGCTCATCCCAGGGCGGAAAAATCAGATAATAGTTGAAAGTTTTAAGTTGATAGTGAAATCAAAGGACTTGAGATGATAAGATCGACCACCATTATCGGAATAAGACACAAAGGCAAGGTTGCCATAGGAGGGGATGGACAGGTTAGCTACGAGCATACTATTTTAAAACACAGTGCCAACAAACTTCGTAGGTTATATGACAACAGGATACTGGCTGGTTTTGCCGGAACCTCTGCTGATGCTTTTACTCTCTTTGAGAGATTTGAGAAAAAAATCGAGCAGTTCAGGGGGAACCTTCCCCGGGCAGCAGTGGAGTTAGCCAAGGAATGGAGAACCGATAGATTTTTAAGGCGTCTGGAAGCGCTTTTGGCTGTTGTGGATAAGGATCATGCTTTGATAATATCCGGTAACGGGGATGTCATAGAGCCGGAGGACGGAATTATTGCTATTGGTTCCGGTGGTCCTTATGCCCTGTCAGCTGCAAAGGCTCTGAGGGAGTATTCGGATTTAGATGCTAAGGGAATTGTGAGGAAGTCCCTGGAGATCGCAGCATCGATCTGCGTTTTTACCAATGACGAATTCCACATAGAGGAGCTTTAACTTTGGTGAGTTTACAAACGGAAAAGCTTACTCCAAGACAGATCGTGGAGGAGTTAGATAAGTACATAATTGGGCAGGACAAAGCGAAAAAATCTGTAGCCATTGCCTTAAGGAACAGGTGGAGGAGGCAACAGGTTACAGAGGACTTAAAAGACGAGATCATGCCCAATAACATAATCATGATCGGTCCCACCGGAGTCGGGAAGACCGAGATCGCAAGAAGGTTAGCCAATTTAGCCAATGCCCCGTTTCTGAAAGTGGAAGCATCGAAATACACCGAGGTTGGATATGTGGGAAGGGACGTTGAATCCATGGTGAGAGATCTGGTTGACCTTTCGGTGAGCATGGTTAAAAGGGAGAAATCCATTGCGGTTGCCCAGAAAGCAGAAAAATTAGCTGAGGAAAGAATACTGGATTTGCTTTTACCCCGGCCTCCCAGAAGAAAACAGATAAACTCACAATCCTCCTCAATACAACAGGAGGAGGTTTTGGTTAAAAGGGAAAACACCAGGGAGAAATTGAGGTCGAAGTTGCATCAGGGAAAACTGGAGAAAAGGCAGATCGAGATCGAGCGCCCCAACGATAAATTTCCCATAATCGAGGTCTTTTCCTCCCAGGGAATCGAGGAGTTGGGGGTGAACTTCCAGGAAATGCTGGGCGGGATGATGCCCAAAAAAACAAAAAGAAGGAAGGTAACCGTAGAAGAAGCAAGAAAGCTCATAACCCAGGAGGAGACCCAGAAACTGGTGGATATGGAGGAGGTTATCTCCGAGGCGATCTACCGGGTGGAGAACTCCGGAATCATATTCGTGGACGAGCTGGATAAGATTGCCGGTGAGAAGATAAAAAATGGCCCGGACGTTTCCAGGGAGGGGGTTCAAAGAGACCTTCTGCCCATCGTTGAGGGAACCTCGGTTATGACCAAATACGGTATGGTAAAGACCGACCATGTACTCTTTATAGCCGCAGGCGCGTTTCACGCCTCCAAACCCTCTGATCTAATTCCTGAGCTTCAGGGTAGATTTCCAATAAGGGTTGAGCTGGACAGCCTCACCACCAAGGATTTCGTCCGTATCCTGACCGAGCCAAAAAACGCTTTAATGAAACAATATATCGCTCTTTTAGGTACCGAAGGGGTAACGATAAGCTTCACCCGGGATGCTATTGAGGAGGTTGCCAAAACTGCGAATTTGGTTAACGAGAGAACCGAGAACATCGGAGCGAGAAGGCTTCACACGGTTATGACCACCCTTCTGGAGGACGTTATGTTTTCCATCCCCGAATCGAAGATTAAAAAGATTGAGGTTAACAGAAAGATGGTGAGGGATAGGCTTAAGGACATAGTTGAGGATGAGGATTTGAGCAGGTATATTTTGTAAGTAGGCAGTTTTCAGTACACGGTACACAGAAAATGGTAAACGGGGAACAAGAAAGAGAGTTGAGATTTGAGAAAGAGGGAAAAGTAAGCAGTAGACAGTTGGCAGTATACAGATAAAGAAGTAGGGGAGGGGCTTGTCCCCTCCCTTCTTGTTTCTATAATTCTATCTATCATTAATAAGTAAACACAGGTTGCCCCCAACCTGGGATTGGAAATTAAAACCCACCTTGGTGGCAAGGTGGGTTTACAGCTATTTTTGGACCAATCCAAAGATTTATAACCACATTTAAACAATCTTTTTTTGTGCTCGACAGGTCCCCTGACTTGGCGGAAAGAATTGTTCGGGTCAGTGGTACCCAAACAGCACATATTTTCGAGGATATCAGTACAAGCATAAGCAAGGTAATTTCCAACGAAAGGGGATTGAAGGTGGTGTAAGGAGTTTCCTCCTGACACCACATGTCTTACAGAAGGTTGGTCAAGGGTGTCCTCACCCTTGACCGAAATGTTGGCGGGGTAAGGGTACCCCGCCGTAACTTTAATGACGGAGCGAATCAGGTTATTGCAAGCGTTAGCAAAGTAATATTCTAATGAAGAGACAGATTGCTTCGTCACTTCGTTCCTCGCAATGTCATAACTCAGGTTTCTCTCCCTTGACTGGGAAGGCAACCCAGGTGAAATTAAACCCACCTTGAGGCAAGGTGGGTTTACCATTCTTAACAAGTTCAGTTAATCTAAAAACCTAACAGGGGAAGGGCTTTCCCTGCAATACGTATAGAGCGATATGTATTATGTCTGCGAGGTTTATAAGGTTATCGCAGTTGACATCCCCGATCTCGGAGGGGCAGGGCATGGCTTCGCCTTTGAATATGTAATGGAACAGGCAACCTACGTCGCTTAAGTTCACATCCGCATCTCCGTTGGCATCTCCCTGAATGTACACCACGTTAAAACACTGGGTTTGAACTGACCAGCTTTCCCCTCCCCAGTTATCCTTGGCTTTCACTTTCCAGAAATAAGTGTTTTCACCCAGGGTGTCGGTATACTGGCTTTTGGTCAGATCGCTGTGAACTGTGGTGAGCTCTTCCGGGAAATCGGGAGAGGTGCTGAGGTGAAGATCGTAGGTTACCTGATCCCCGAAGTTGGGGTCATAGGCAGCCTCGAACCCTAAAGTAACTATAGCTGACAGGGTGTCTCCGTCCTCCGGGGAGAAGAGGGAAAATGGATAGGGGGGTTGGTTGGCAGGAACCTGAGACAGGTTTTTCATGATGGAGACGTTACCTCCGTGCTCATTTGCGGTAGCCAGATCCAGGTCCAGGTCACCATCCAGATCGGCACAGAAAATAAAATGGGGGTGATCTCCTCCAGGGTAGTTGACCGCTTTTTGGAAATTCCCGTCCCCCAAATTCAAAAGGATTGAAACCGAAGAGCTGGTCCAATTGGCAACGGCTAAATCCAGATCCTGATCCCCATTCAGATCCGCACCAAAGACGGAATAGGGATCATGGCCGACCCCGTAATCCGATCGGCTCTGAAAAGTTCCATCCCCGGAGTTAAGCAGGACGGATACGTTATGGCTGAGCATGTTGGCTGTTGCCAGATCAAGGTCCAGATCTCCATCCAGGTCTGCGCAGAAAAGAGCCCGAGGCCCGATTCCCGTGGGGTAGGCTCCATTCTTCTGAAAAGTTCCATCACCTGAGTTTATTAAAATGCAAACGTCATCATCGTTGAAACTTGACACTGCTATGTCCAGATCAAAATCATGATCCAAATCCGCACAAAACACAGCGGAGGGTAAATCATTTACCTCATAATTTTTTGCCTGGTGGAAGGTCCCATCACCACGGTTTAGCAAAACGGAGACATCGTTACTGTACAGATTACCTACGGCCAGATCCAGATCCAAATCCCTATCTAAATCAGCACAAAAAACGGAAAAGGGACCTTCTCCTGCTCGGTAATTAACCGGTTCCTGAAAAGTTCCATCTCCATTGTTCTTTAAGATGGAGACATCATCGCTCCAAACGTTTGCCGTTGCCAGATCCAAATCGGAATCACCATCCAGATCAGCAACGAAAACGGAATAAGGTAAATTTCCAGAGGGATAATCGACCGCAGAGCCGAAAGTGCCATCTCCATTGTTCTTTAAAACGGAGATATTCTCAGGAGAATCGTGGGGCCAGGTGGCTGCTATTAGGTCTAAATCCTTATCTCCATCCAGATCAGCAAAGAAGACAGAGACCGGGTACCTTTCCGTGGAGTAATTTACAGGTGGTGAAAAGAGAACCGAATCAATGGTCGTTTGCGATTGGTTTTCCTTGTTTTCTGAAACTGGAAAAGAGATTTTGCGGCTTTTGAAATTCTCCAAAAACTTTTCTCTTTTCAAAAGAAGAGCATCTAAATCTGCAAAGGCAAAAATGCCAGAAAAAAGGATAGATAAAAAAACTAAGAGGTAAACCAAAGGCTTTAACTTTAGAGTCATTTTTTCAACCTTCCCGATAGAGGTTAAAGATCAGCTTGAACCTGCAACGCTTTTTACCAAATATAATAAGATGCACTGGTTTGTCAACGGAGGGATAAGGTAGAGATGGGTTGGATAACCTGTATTTTGTAGAAATAAAACACTATATTTTAACTTGATTTTGAAAAAACCTCTTGTTAGTATTTGAGAGAAATAATAAAAACAAAGATAGGTAACATGACAGAGCGATAATTAGCCTCTGTCTTTTTAATTTAGTTTTTTTGTTTTTATTTAATGTTCTTCTCCAATTTAGTTGCTACAGTTCTTGATAAGAGGAATAGATTTATAAATTTAGGTCGTTTGGCAAGGTGGGGAACTCCCCCCCTATCCCCCTCTCTTTACAAGAGAGGGGGAATGAAAAGGGGGTGAGTACAGGTAATCCTGTTTGTTTTCCATATATCAGCGGGCGTAAAGGATTTAAAACTTTAGTATGAATGCTTCGCACCAGTCATTTCTTAGCCACTCTTTTGGAGAAGACCCGTTTTATTTAGTAGTTCTCGCAGTCATGTGGAGAAGGACCGTTTTTCAATATGTAGTTAGCTATGTATACCACGTCAGATAGATCGATGGAGTCATCTCCATTGGCATTGGCTCGACAGAGAGGATCGGGCGGGGGCTCTTCTCCTCTGAGGAAATAGTTGGATAGGTATATCACATCTGATAGATTTATCTGTTCGTCGTCGTCAACATCGCCACACAGGAAAACAAAAAGACTCCGACTCTGATCCGACCACCTTACTCCGCCCCACCTGTCCGTTGCTTTTACTTTCCAGTAATGTGAGCCCGTTGAGGTGATACCGGTGTACTGGCTTTGGGATAGGCTATCGTAGATTGTGGTTGATTCAGGATGAAACACCTCGGATTTGCTTAAAAGCAAAGCATAGCTGACTGTGTCCTGGGGATCGGGGTCTGAGGAATCCTCCCAATCGAAATTCACCGGGAGGGAAACGGAATCAAGGTCCTGAGGAGATAGCAGTGAGAAAGAAGCGGGATAGGAAAAGACATGAAAGCTCCAGCTTTGCTGGGACCACCTTTCCGCACCCCAGCTGTCCTCGGCTTTTACTTTCCAGTAGTACAGACCAACTGGCATGGTGTCCTGGTATTGACTTTCAAGCAGGCTATCTTTGATTATGGTTGAGTCGGGATGGAAAACATTTGATTCGCTAACAAATAAAGTATAAAAAACGGTATCACCTGAATCCGACTCCGGGGCATCTTCCCAATCAAGATCGACCGGATTGGATGAGGTGTCCTGATCTTTCGGAAAAAGCAAAAAGTAAGGTTGGGGTCGGGAATTAAGAAGGTTTAAAAGAATGGTTACGTCGCTTCCCTGTTCGTTTGGCATAGCCAGGTCAAGGTCTTTGTCCCCATCCAGATCAGCACAGAAGACCGAATGTGGATTTTCTCCTGCAATGTAGTTAACCTTTTCCGGGAAAGTTCCGTCGCCTGCGTTTTTAAAAACGGAGAGGTTGTCACTTTCCCAATTTGCCACAGCCAACTCGAAATCTCCATCCGCATCCAGATCCGCACAGAAGACCGAATAGGGATCCTGCTCAACCTGATAACTCTGGGGAGCTTGAAAGGTTCCGTCCCCGTGATTCTTTAAAACCGAGACGCTGTCGCAGCCCCAGTTAGCCACGGCTAAATCCAGATCCAGATCACCGTCCAGATCCGAGCAGAAGACGGATATGGGACCGCTGCCTGCCTGGTAGTCTGTTTTGGCTTGAAAGGTGCCATCCCCAAGGTTTTTTAAAATCGAGACGTCGTTGCTCCCCAGATTGGCGGTGACCAGATCAAGATCCTGGTCTGCGTCCAGATCCCCGCAGAAAAGCGAGGTGGGTATGGTTCCGGCTGGGTAGCTCTCCGGAGGCTGGAAGGTTCCATCTCCTTGATTTTTCAAAACGGAGACGTCGTCGCTGGATTCGTTGGCCAGGGCAAGGTCCAGGTCGTTGTCATCATCCAGATCAGCGCAGAAGACCGAATGAGGACCTTCTCCTGCGTCGTAGTTTATCGGCTGCTGGAAGGTTCCATCCCCGTTGTTCTTCAACACCGAGACATTACTGCTCCAGATGTTAGCGGTGATTATGTCCAGATCCAGATCCCCGTCCAGATCGGCACAGAAAACGGAATAGGGCAGGTTACCGGAGGTATAGTTCGTCGGATCGGAAAAGATCCCGTCACCCAAATTCTTTAAAACCGAGATGTTTTCTGAAGATTGGTAGGGCCAGGTTGCCACCGCAATATCCAAATCTAAATCACCATCCAGGTCAGCACAGAAAAGAGACACCGGATACCTCTCGGTGGGGTAGTGTACCGGTGGTGCAAAGGGGATGGAGTCCGGTTTGGTCCGGGACAGATCGATTCTTTTTTCAAAAGATTTGTAAAAAGTTGAGTGATTTTCAGAATCTTTTGATAGGTTACTTTCATTTTGTACCAACTTATCTGCATCAGCAAATGTAAAATTGCTTGAATAGATAAAAGTCAAAAAAAACAAAATGTAACTTAATAGCTTCGTCATTGTAGTAGTTATGTTTTTAATCTGATATACACACAAATGGTAAATCACCTACTTCCCTAAAAGAAATATAAGTAATTCACTCATTTTGTCAACAAAAATGAACTAAAGGTAAAGGCTTGGATTTGATTTAGATGATGTAGCATTCGCTGATTGTCAAATTTGAAGTACCAGGATGAGATTTCTTGCGCTACGGCTTAACATAACCTATTTTATTGCTTTTCCTATGAGATCGTATTCCTGGGCTTTGGTGATTTTCACACAGACAAAATCTCCTGTTCTGAGATTTTTCCCCTTGATGAAAATCACCCCATCTACCTCCGGTGCCTGATATTGAGATCTTCCAACATAATAGCCTTTTTTCTCTTTGGATTTACCTTCAACCAGAACTTTAAATGTTTTGCCAACCTTTTTTTTATTTTTCTTAAAAGTTATATCCTGCTGTAAAAGCAAAAGCCTATCCAATCTTTCATGTATTACTTTAAGTGGAATTTGTTTTCCCGTAAAATGGGCTTTTGTCCCTTCCTCTTTTGAATATATGAATGCTCCTAACCAATCGAAATCCGTCTCTTCAATAAACTCCAGAAGCTCTTCAAAATCTTTATCGGTCTCGCCTGGAAAACCTACCATAAAGGTTGTCCTTAAGGTTAAGTCAGGGATTTTTCCTTTTAACTTTTCGATCAGTACCTCAATTTTTTCCCTGGTGGTCTTTCTTCCCATTTTCAAAAGTATCTTGTTTGAAACATGCTGCAGGGGTAGGTCCAGGTAGTGACAGACCTTTGGATTTTTAGAGATCTCATCTACCAGTTCGTCATTATAATGAGCCGGATGGGTGTAAAGGAGCCTGATCCAAAGGATTTTGGTTTCTTTGGAAATAACAGAAAGAAGGGAGGTTAAATTTTTATTTTTGTATATGTCTTTTCCGTAAAGGGTAATGTCCTGGGCAACCAGATTGACCTCCTTTACCCCCAGTTTGGAAAGGTCTTGCGCTTCTTTTAAGATCTGGGGGATGGGTTTGCTTCTGTATTTTCCCCGGATTAAGGGAATGGCGCAATAGGAGCAGAGGTTATCGCATCCATCTGCTATTCTGAGGTATGCGGAAGTTTTATTTTCTATTATCCTTTTTTCATATTTTAGAATTTTTCTCCCCTCCGGGGGATTTTCAAGAACTATTTTTTTTCCTTTTAAAACATTCTGGCATACCAAACCAACTCTGGGAATGTCCGATATCCCGAAAATACCGTCTATCTCAGGAATTTCATCCACCAGGGGTTTTGAATATCTCTGAGCCAGACATCCGCACACCACCAGTTTTTTACCCTGGGCTTTAAGCTTTCCTAACCTCCAGATCTCATCCAAGGATTCGATTTTGGCTGGCTGGATAAAACCGCAGGTATTCAAAATTAAAATATCCGCTTTTCTCTCATCCTCAACTAAACCGAATCCCCAGTCGCAAAGATAAGCTTTTATCCTCTGGGAATCGATCTGGTTTTTGGCACAGCCTAAGGTTATGACCTTTACCTTTTTCACCATAATTTAAAGCACAGGGGGTTTGGCCTGTGCTTAAATTGAATTTGTTTTCCCGACCAGGAGAAAATTCATTCGGTCAGATCAACTATTTCTATACCCTTTGGGGTATTGAAGATGAATTCCGAGTCTTTTATCTTTGAGTTTGTTTTTATTTTGGAGAAGATAAAGCTTACCAGATTATCGTTTAGGTCTTGATATTTTAGTTTTCTAACCAGAAAGCTCTTTTTATCCACCCAGAGGGTTAGGTCATTTACAAAAAGCTGATCTTTCTCCTCTTCCTTCTCCTGGTTTTTTCTGGGGGATAGGGTTAATACGTAAAACCAGGTGTTTTCGATTTTCTGTTCTTTGGAAAGCTCAGGTAAGTAATTCTCTCTGAAATTGTAAAGATACTGGTTGGGCTTGAAGATTCTTTTTGATTGGTCTATCAATGATTTTCTGACCTGTTTGTTTTTCTCGGAGAATACCCAGAGGGTTTCACCGTTGGTGGTTATCACCTCGCCTTCGGTTTGAATCTTAAACCTATCCGGATTTTTGAGATACATCTTTCCCCAGACCTTCTGGGTATCAGAGAAAACCGGGGATTCGATCAACTGGATGAACTCCATTGAGATGTCCTCAAAGGATCTGTAATTCGCCTCGATCTTTTCGGCTAACTGCTCGGAGGTGAGGGCAAGGGGTAAGGAGTAAAGAAAAAAAAGGAACGCGGTTGACAGAAAAAGGATCTTATCTCTCATCATAATCTTTACGTTTGAAAAATCCTTTTTTCTCAAGATAGGAGGTGTCTGCCAGAACCTCCCTGGCTTTGCTTCCGTCATAGGGTCCCACGACCCCCTCCTCCTCCAGCTGGTCGATTAACCGGGCTGCTCTCTGGTACCCTATCTCCAGCCTTCTCTGCAAAAGGGAGACCGAACCCTGTTTGTGCCTTATCACCAGCTCAGCTGCCTGGAGGAAAAGGTCATCCTTCCCTTTATTTCTTAAATAGATCTCCTGTTGTCGTTCCTCTTCATTTTTGAAGATATCCAGAGGTTCAGGCGAGTAGTTTTGGCTTTTTAGAAAATCCACCATCCTTTCGGTATCTTCTCTGGAGACATACGCTCCGTGTACCCTCTCCGGTTCAGGGTGACCCGGTCGGATAAAGAGCATATCTCCTCTTCCCAGGAGCTTCTCCGCACCATTGATGTCCAGTATGGTTCTGGAATCTACTTTGGAGGCTACCTGAAAAGCTATCCTGGCTGAAAAGTTAGCTTTGATAAGTCCGGTGATGACGTCGACCGAGGGCCTCTGGGTGGCCAGGATAAGATGAATGCCAACTGCCCTGGCCATCTGAGCTAACCTGGTTATCAGGGCTTCGATCCGGGTTGAGCCAGCCATCATCAGATCAGCCAGCTCGTCTACCACTATGATAAGGTAGGGGAGTATCTTTTCCGATTTGCGGTTGTAATCCTCTATGTTTCTGGTTCCTGCCTCTGCTAACTTTCTGTATCTTACCTCCATCTCCACCACTATCTCCGAGAGGATTTTCTCGGCAAGCTTAGCATTGGTCACCACCCTTTTCTCCAGATGGGGGATCCCGTCGTAGCAGGTCAGCTCCAGCATCTTGGGATCGATCATCACGAACCTGACCTGGTCAGGGTGAAGCCTGAAAAGCAGGCTGGTTATGATCGAGTTCAAACAAACGCTTTTGCCCGAGCCGGTTGACCCGGCAATGAGAAGATGAGGCATGAGCGATAGATCAGTTACAAAGGTCTCACCTGATATCGTCTTTCCCAGTGCCAGAGATAATCTTGAGGATGTCTTTTGAAAACCCTCTGAATCCAAGATATCTTTAAGATAGACTATCTGAGGGGAGCGGTTGGGGATTTCAACTCCCACAGCAGCTTTTCCCGGAACCGGAGCTATTATCCTTATTCTTTTAGCCTGCAAAGCTAAAGCTAAATCATCGGACAATCCCATGATCTGATTAACCTTCACCCCTGGAGCTGGTTTGAACTCGTATCTGGTGATCACCGGTCCTGGAAATTTCTCTATTTTATCCCCTTCGATTTCCACCTCAAAGGTGGACAGGGTATCTATCAAGGCGCTTGCGGTTTGGTTTAGCTCTTCATTTGATACCGAGGATTTAACCCTGGGAGGATCCTCCAGAAGATTTAGGGAGGGGAACTCGAAATCTTCGGTTTTGTATTCTTTTCTCTTAAGCTCCAATGTTTTTTTATCTCCGTTGACTGACTCCTCTTCGACCTGGTAATATTCAGGTTGGTATTCCTCCTCGACTTTCTCTTTGCGTTTTCTTTTCAGCTCTTTTTTCGCCCTGTGTTTCTTCGCTTCTTTCTTGCCTTTCCGGATAACCGAGCTTAAGTACTTTCCGATTTCTTTTAAAACAAATCCGATCCCCGATACCCACTGACCTAATCTGAACGGTGATATGGTTACCACCAGGGCAAAAAGGGCTGCTATTCCTATTATATAGGTTCCAGCTGTTCCGAAAAGTCCCCAGATGATTTTGGTAAGATTAAAAGCTGCCCATCCCCCGAAATCCAGATCAGCGAAGGTATAATGTTGGGTTTTGGTGATGGGATTTATGTCCAGCACTGCTCCGAATAAAAGGACCAGAAAGAAGATGTACATGAGTTTTCTTGACGCATCTTTTGTACTCAGGCCAAAAAGGAGGTTGGTTCCGAAAAGGAGTAAAAACACTGGAATAACGAAGGCGGAGAAACCCAAAGCATATAAAAGACCATAGGATACGTATGCTCCTACCAGCCCTGCCTGGTTTTTGAATTTCTGGGAAAGGTGATCCTGGAAGGTTTTGGCTTCTTTTTCCTGAATTATTTTTAAATCGCTGGTATGATCGTAGGTGAAAAGGCTTATGCCCACCAAAAAGGTTAGGGCTAAAAATAAAATTCCAAAAATCTCTTTTTTTCTTCTTCCAGCTAATCTTGAGATAAAGCCCATTTCTGATTGTTATATGCTTTGGTTATCTTTTTTCTCAAAGAGTCCCTTTATTAACTCTTCGGATTTTTTTTTGTCTTATCTTAAGTTAGAATTTAATGGAATAATTTTTTGAGTCAATAGGAAAATGAGGGGTTAGTAAATTACAATATAAAAAATGCTTGATATTTAGGATAGA
>LJUW01000092.1 GCA_001304315.1 candidate division Zixibacteria bacterium SM23_73_2
CGATCTTCTGGGGGAGTATTTACTTGGTAGCATCCAGGTTAACTATCCCTTTTCTGATGGCATATTTGACCAGATCAACCACGTCGTGAATGTCCAGTTTCTCCATGATATGGGAGCGGTGAGCCTCTACGGTCTTTTTCGAGATATACAGCAGTTTAGCTATCTCCGGATTGCTGTGGCCCTCGGCAATAAGCTGAAGTATCTCCCTTTCACGAGGAGTTAGGGTGTCAAAAGCAGTAGGTTCTCTCTCCTTAGAAGTTTTTCTAAGGAAAGCATCGATGACCGTTTTGGATATGCCCGGGCTGAGGAAGGAATCATCTTTTTGAGCAGAATGAATGGCTGAAATCAAATCCTCCACTGCGGTTTCCTTTAAAAGATATCCTGAAGCTCCGGCCTGAAGGGATTGGAAGATGTACTCTTCGTTATTGTGAATGGTCAAAATCAGAACTTTAACCTTGGGATTGTGTTTCCTGATTTGTCTGGTTGCCTCCAGACCGTTCAGATTTGGCATCCCGATGTCCATAAGAACCACATCCGGTTTGAGTTCCTTAGCTTTTTCAACCACTTCTCTCCCGTCATAAGCCTCCCCCACTATGTCCAGATCAGGCTGGGATTTCAGAAGGGAAATTATTCCCTGTCGCAGGATCTTGTGATCGTCTGCAATCAGAATTTTTACTTTTTTCATATCATGCCCCTCCGGAACAAGGTATCCTTACCTGGATATTTGTCCCTTTTTTAGGTTTTGAGGTTATAATGAAACTTCCGTTTAAAAGACTGACCCTTTCTTTGATGTTGAAAAGGCCGAATCCCTTTCTTAATTTTCTTTTGTTGGTCATGTTTTTAATGTCAAAGCCTACTCCGTTGTCTTTTACGTCGAGTATGGCAAAATTGTTCTTTCTCTCAAGTCTTATTGATACGATAGTTGCCTTCGCATGTTTGGCTACATTAGTTAGAGCTTCTTTGGCGATCTGGTAGAGGACCATTTCGATATCCGAGGATAATCTATCACGCAGGTGGTCAGTTTTAAAGGTCACTTTTATATTTGTTCTTTTGGTGAAACTATTAATGTAAGAATCCAAAGTTGAGATTAAGCCTAAATCGTCCAGGGTGGTTGGTCTTAAATCAGAGATCATGTTTCTAACCTGTTGCAGGGTTTCATTAAGGTATTTTTCGTTATCAGTGATCCTGTCGGAAATCTGAGTGAATTCGGGGGGAAGTTCTTTTTTGTTTAAATCCATATTCCATTTAATAGCAGCCAGATTCTGTCCTATCTCGTCATGCAGCTCCCCGGCAATCCTTTTTCTCTCCTCCTCCTGAGCACTGATGACCTGTTTGGAAAGGATTTGAAGATTCTCGGTTTGCCCCTTGACCACCTCCATCAGCCTGACATTTTCCACTGCTATGGCTAAATGGTTGGCTAAGGTCTGGACAAAAGTGATTTCAGCTTCGGTAAAACATCTTTCTTTCTCCGTAGTTGCCACCAGGAGGGCTCCTAAAAGTCTTTTTCCCGTATCTATGGGAACAATTACAAAAGATTTCATCTCCAACTTTTTAAAGTAATCCTTCTCTTTTCTTGATAAAAGAGCTTTTTCAATTGATGGCACATGAATAAACTTTACCTTTCGCTTGTATATTTGTATCAGCTTGGGGAAATCACTCAGTAAAAATCCAATATCTGTAGTCGAGGAGAGAGGTTGATTTCTCAAGTAAATTGCTTTCACTACTCCTTCCTTTTTCTCCTCATCTATTAAACCAATAGTGCATCTATCAATCCCCAAAGCCTTAACTATTTCCCTGCAAGTTAATTTCAGCATTTTGTCCATGTCAAGAATTTTAGTTATCTGATAACTTATCTGAAGGATGGTATTCAAATCCCTGCTTTTCCGTAAGGCTTCCTCAGCTTTTTTTCGCTCGGTGATGTCTTTGGTTATCGCCACAAAAGCGGTGGGTTTGCCTAAGGCGTCCCTGACCAGACTGGCGGAGAGTTCGCCTGGAAACTCATGCTTGTCTTTGGTTAATAATGTATACTCTGCATCTTTTATGAAACCTTGTTTTAAGGTCTTTTTCAAATTATTTTTTGCCAGTGCCCGATCTTTCGGAGCAATGAACTCAAAAGAATTTATGCCCATTACCTGATCTCTGGAGGAAAAGCCGTGCAAATCCAATGTTGCCTGGTTACATTCGATCACCTTACCCTTTAGGTCGGTGACCGTGACCGCATCACTGATTGAGCTAAAAATATTCTTTATTTTCTCCTCGCTCTCTTTAAGAGCATCGTCTGCTTTTTTATGTTCGGTTATGTCGGTGACCAGGGTATAAAAGCCTTTGACCTTTCCATGTTCTCCGAAATCCGGGACGTAAGTTACTCTTACATAGCGGATTCCTGCATCTTTATTGGTGATATCAGTTTCAAAAGTTACTTCCTCTCCTGATAGCGCTTTCTCCACATATCTTTTGATTGATTGATAGGCAGAATTGCCCAAAACGGATTTTATATGCTTTCCGAGAAATTCGAAGCGGGAATGTCCGAACCAGTCTTCGTATGATTTATTGTTGAAGCGATAGCGCTGGCCTGAATCAACATAGGAGATAAGGACTGGCAAAGAGTCAGTTAGAAGGCGGAGCTGTTCTTCGTTCTCCCGGATTGCCTTTTCAGCCTTTTTGCGCTCGGTGATGTCGCCGATTGAAACCAATACTTTGGATAGTGTTTTCTCGTATCCAGGAGCCACGAGCCATCTGATGATGACGTTTTTTTCATCGCTGGTCAAAGTCTGGGTGGTGGCTTCGGTTTCGAACATGGTTTTTCCTTCTGCGATGGCAACCAGCTCTTCTCTAAAGGCATCATATGATTCTTGTCTGAATGTTTTGTATAATCCACACTGGAGCTCTTGTTTATTTTTGGCTTTGAACAACTTCAGGGAAGCTTTATTTACATCCAGCACTTTGACTTTACTTGCACAATTACTAATTTCTTTTGGGTTATTCTCAAAGTATCCTTTGAAGTCTTTGATCCCCGAATCTTTCAAATTGTCGATATATCTTTTAACCTCGGAAAAGTCTTCCTCCCACAGAGAAATAGGAGAATGTTCAAATAGACTGCGATACCTCTCCTCGCTCTGGTGTAATGCATCATCTGCCTTATTGCGATCAGTTACGTCCAAAAATGAAGCCATTAGACATAGGGGTTTTCCAGTTCGGTCCTTAACAATACTTGTAGAGACTTGAGCATCGAAAAGTGACCCGTCTTTCCTCTTAGCAACCATTTCACCGATCCAGTTTCCCCTGTCTTGTAATACAGTTATTACACCTTTTGCTTTTTCTTTGGAATGCCAAAATATTGTAGCAGGTTTTCTCAGAACCTGATGTTGCTCGTCGTATCCCCATAGCTTAAGAAAATAGCTATTTACGTATGTCAGATTTCCCTGGAGGTCAGCTAAGGCAATGGCATTAATAGATGAGGTAATAGCACTATCTTTTATCCTTAATTCTTCTTCTGCCTGTTTACGTTCGGTGATATCCCGGTAATTAAGGACTACTCCTTTTACTGTTGGGTTGTCGAGGAGATTCTTGCCCACCGCTTCAAGAGTTCGCCAGGAACCATTTTTGTGTTGAGCACGGAACTCCATAGAGTCTACCGCATTTGGCTTTTTGACTAACTCAGAAAAAGCTTTGATTACCTTTGTTATGTCTTCGGGGTGAACGAAGTCAGCACCTCTCATGCCGATCACCTTTTCTGGTTTATATCCAAGAATCTTTTCAAAAGTTGGGCTTTCGTATAGTATGGTTAAATCTTTATCCAGAATAGCAATAACATCTGTACTGTTTTCAATCAGGGAACGGAAACGCTCTTCGCTGTGCTGTAAAGACTGTTCCGCTTTTTTGCGTTTGGTGATATCGGTGATAATCGATGTTGCAGCAACAACCCATCCGTCTCGTAAAATGGGCCCCACCTGGGTTTCATACCAGGCGATTTTTCCATCGGGACCTACCCCTCTGATCTGGTAGGTGCCAGATTTACCTGTCTGAAAAACACGTTGGTTGGTTTTTTTAACCAGGCTGTGATACTCCGGCTCAATATAATCGTACATTTTCTTTCCGATAGTCTCCTCTATGGTAAGGGGGGAAACGGTGCGGTTTATAAATTGAATTATTCCCTTGCGATCCACGATCATGATGATATTAGGAGCGTTCATTGCCAAAGACCGCCATTTTTCTTCCGATTCTCGGAGTGCATCTTCAGTCTTCTTTCGTTCAGTGATATCCTGACCGATGGCTATTGCTATCATCTCCTCTTCTTTGGAACCAAAGATAGCTGTATTGGACCAGAGGATTGTTCGAATTTCACCGCTTTTAGTTATGAGGGGACCCTCATACTGGTCCTGAGGATGGACACGAACCCATTTGGCAAAGGAAGTCAATTCATGGTGACGATGATCTGGTGGAAGGAATAGCTCCGGCCATCTCTTTCCTAACACCTCTTCACGTTTATAGCCGGTTACCCTTTCACATTCCTGGTTGAAAACCGTAATCTTTGCATCGTGATCCAAGCAAACGATCAGGCTATTGGCAGTTTGGGTGATTGATTGGGAAAAGTCACGCTCTCGTTTTAAAGCCTTCTGCGCTTCTACCTCACGGATCTTGGAGGCAGCAGCTTCAACCAGCATCTCCAGGGCTTCGATGGTTTTGGTATCCGGCCGGCAGCCATCAATGGGAGTGTCCACCGAGAGGTATCCCATGATTTTTCCTGAAAAGTCACGCAGGGGGACAAACAGTTCATCGCCTAGTTGCCAGTCGCCCTCAGCTGTGGGTTTTCTGCTCTCAGGTATGTGACGAGCGCTCTTACGAAAATTCACCCCGGCCTCAACCGGGACAAAAAAGGAATCGGAGATACGAAATCTCTTGCTGGTTATTAAGGTTTTCAGCTTGCGGTCCATTGGGGGAGCTTCAAGTGCCCCTTTAACTGTAGCTTTAGACAAACCCACTTGACCAAAGTTGAGGAGTTGTCCTCTAGGTTTATGTAAAGTCATTACCGCTCGTTTGAATAAACCGGAATCACGAACAGCTTCACAAACCCTGGTCAGAATATCATCGATACGCTCTAAATCACGTAGGTCGGTGAGGAGCTTGGCGCGTTCTCGAGCAATCTGTTCCTTTTGAATAAGTGCTTCCTCCATTTGTCTGTGCTGGGTGATATCCCAGAAAATGCCCAACACTCCAATTGGTTTGCCATTGTCCGCTAATACCGGAGTCTTGACAGTTTGGACTATTACCCTTTTCCCTTTCTCGATATAATCCTCTATTATCTCCTTCGTTTTTCCAGTTCTTATTATCTCCCGGTCATCTTTTCTATATTTTTGGGCAAGTTTCTTGGGGAAATAGTCAAAGTCGGTTTTTCCCTTGAACTCCTCAGGTTTAATACCCAAGGATCTGCAGAAATTTTCGTTGGCTGAAATATAAACTGAGTTTTTGTCTTTTAAAAAGATCATCTGCGGTAAATTCTCAAGTAGAGTTCTGTATTTCTTCTCCGATTCTCTAAGTGACCTCATGCTTTTTTCCTGAAGGTTAGAAGCACGATCCTCAAGCTCCTGGTAAAGCCTGACATTCTCAATTCCTACCGCCACCTGATTGGCGATGATCTGACATAATTTTATCTCAGAGGTGGTAAAGACCTTACGATTTTTTAATGTCCCGAAATTAAATGCACCTAAAACCTTATTCTTGATCTTCAAGGGGACAGATAAGGATGATTTTATCTTGGCTTCAGCAAAAAGCTTCTTCTCATACTTATTTTTGACTACTTTTAAGATGTCAGGAGAATGGATGATCTTACCCTCTGAGATTATTCTTTTGAATTTTGGAAATTTACTTAGTTCGACTTTGGTTCCTTGATGTATGGGTTTAAGGCGACCTTTTACAAAAACAGCATTAATCACTGCATATTTTCTCTTCCCATCTGTCAACCAGATGGAAGCTCTATCCACACCCATAGCGTCAGCAGAGATTTTTACTGAAGCCTTGAGCAACTGCTCTAAGTTTTTAATCCTTGAGGTTGCCTGGCTTATTTTTAAGAGGATATCCTGTTGAGAAATAGCCATTTTGTTATTTCTTGGAGTTGTTTCTGTCTTTTAGATTCAAAAAATCAACGAGAATCAATAAATTGTTATTTTCCCCCTAATTAAAGGAATTTGGTTGAAAAAGTCAACAGATTTTATATTAAAGCTTATATTAGCATATCGGACTTATAAGTTCTTTTGATTACATTGACTTAGGAGAATACTACGCTATCACAAGGCAAAAATTTGCATTTTGAGATTCATAAAAATATCATGACTGAGATATTTAAGATCTAACATAGGATCTTCGGAGATTTATCCCCATAAACTTAATTCTTGTCTGTGAGCTTAGATTTCTAATTTTTGATTTTTTGAGATTTTCATAATTTTAAAAGTAAATTTTTGACTCTTTTTTTCCGATAATAAAAAGGGACAAACCCCGATTAGTTCTTTCAGTTCCGGGTGTGACCAACTCATTTGCTTGGTCACACTTTTTTTATGAAAAAGCCCCCGGAGAATGAAATCCAGGGGCTTTTCTGTTTCAGGAAGTGAGATTCTTTCTATTTGATGAAGTCCTTATTTCCCTGCTTGAAAGTGACCTCCAGCTCATTGGCTGACCTGTCCACCAGTATGGCTTCCCTTATTTTGATTTGTGAAAGGTCAAAGGAGCCTGACTTAGGTTTAAATCTCAAGGTGATAATGGTTCCGTCGCCAGGCTGTATGAGGTTTTTAACATTTATGTCGAACATTCCGATCAGCTGGTAGTCCTGCTTGGTGTTGTGGTAAAGGGTCAGGTTTTTGGTGCGGGAGCTGAGGACCGGATTCAGGACCTCCACCTTTTTACGGTCAAAACCTATCTCTAACTGGACTCCAGCCACGGGAACATTGAAGTTAGCGTTTATTGGAACCTCGATTATTCCGGAGGAGGGAACTGAAATGAAATTGTTCAAATTTATTTCAGCGAATTCCCCTCTTGCTTTGGCAAGAGGAGGCAGGGGATTCACGCAACCTGGCTGGGGAATCGGACCACCTCGGAAGAGGAAGTTTATCAGATAGACCAGATCGCTAACGCTGATTTTACAGTCGGCATCGACGTCGGTGGAATTTTTGGATATCGGTTCATCGCCGTTGGTTAAAAGATAATCGATGAAATAGATCACATCGGGAATGTTTACGTATCCATCGTGATTCACATCTCCGGGCAAACACCATGGTCTGGGAGGGGGGCCCAGTCCGAAATAGGAATTGGCCAAGTATATAATGTCACCTATGGTGACGAAACAATCGCCGTTAACATCCCCTGCGGCCGGAGGGGAGGGAGCAGGTCCTTCCTTGAATATGTAATTGGCCAGATACATCACGTCCGATAAGTCTATTATTCCGTCGTGGTTAAGGTCCCCATCAGGGGGAGGAGGAACGTAAGGGAATACCACTATGGTTACGATCTGGGTATCGGCCCAGCCGGATCCGTCATCGACTATGAAAGTATCGGTGTAGGGGGAGTTCAGGGTGTCATTCAGAGAGGAAGCCCAAAAGAAAAATCCAGAGCACGGCGCTGTGCTGGGAGTTGTGGTAAAATCTCCAATACCATATTTCTCGATGGTTAAGGTGTCGTCAGGATCGGGATCCGTGGCGATTGCTATAAACTCTAAGGTATCCCCACCTTTGATATTATATGGAGGAGAGGGAACTAAGCTGAGGATGGGATTGTGATAATAGGGATTTACAATAATAGTCACATAACCAGTATCTGCTAATCCGGTTCCATCGTCAACTATAAAAGTATCCACATAGGGGGAATTGACCGTATCGTCATCGGTAGTAACCCAGCTGAAAAATCCGGTATCCGGAGAGGTGCCTGGAGGTGCGTTGAAATCACCCACACCATATTTCAATATGGTTAATATATCCGAGGGGTCATCATCGGTCGCCACCACGATGAACTCCACCGTTTCTCCG
>LJUW01000093.1 GCA_001304315.1 candidate division Zixibacteria bacterium SM23_73_2
TGATTGTCCCTTCAAGTGCTCTTTTCAGGACCCGGGCAACAGATGCGAATCCTGCAGAGCGAGATTTGAAAAAGGTGATACACTTCCCAGAAAAGAGTTGAAGATGGAGGTGATCAATCTTCCTCTGAGCATTACCGAGGATAGGTTGATAGGTTCTGTTGACTTGGAGAAGATATTGAAGGAGGGTGAAAAAGCCCTTCAGCCCGGTTTGTTAGCCCGGGCTAATCAGAACATCCTGTACGTGGACGAGATCAACCTCCTTCCGGATCACATAACCGACGATCTTCTGGATGTCACTGCTCTGGGATGGAACACCATTGAGCGGGAGGGATTTTCACTTGCCCATCCAACCCGCTTCGTTTTTGTGGGGACGATGAATCCGGAGGAGGGGGAGCTCCGCCCTCAGATCCTTGACCGGTTCCCCCTTTCGGTTCTGATTAAAACGGTAAACGCCGAGGAAGAAAGGGTTCGGATAATCAAAAACAATCTTCTTTTTGAGAAAGACCCGGTGGGTTTCAAAAGCAAATTTAAAGATCAGGAGGAAAAGCTCAAAAAGAGTATCGTCAACGCAAGAGAGCTTCTTCCCCAGGTTGAGGTGGGTGAACGGATGTATTACCTTGCTGCTTCTGTCTGTACCAGTTTAAAGGTGGATGGCCAGCGGCCCGACATCGTGATCGTAAAGACCGCCTGCGCAAAAGCTGCTCTGGATAACAGAACCAGTGTTGAAAAAGAAGATATTCTGAAATCCTCATATTTAGCCCTTTCCCACCGCACCCGGGAGGGAGGGTTTGAACCTCCTGCTGCGAAGAAAGAAATCGAGGATGCCTTTCAGGAGAGCTGCGATAAATGGGGGGATAAGGGCAAAGAAAAGAAAAGCGCCAGTACCTTCATACCTCAGGGCAAAGCTAAAATCGCATCGGTTAAGGATAACCAGGTAAAAAAAAAGCCCTGATAACAACCGCTGACCAGCCCCCAAAAAAACCCGCTTTAAAAGAGCTTGTTTCCAAACTACCTTTGGTGAATCTCAAACGGATATCTCGGATGATGACCTCCTATTTCGACCGGTGGAAGATCAAGCTTTCCCAAAAAACTCCCCGACGGAAGGTGATGAGATTTGTGGGTAAACGGGCTAAAAGCCTTACCACCCAGAGCAGGGGGCGCCCGATAAGCCACAGGAAACCAAAGACCGTTCCCCGTGAAAACATTGCTTTTCTTCCCAGTATAATTTTTAGTCTGGTAAACCGGGGCAAAGAAAAGGCTAGATCAAAAATTAAATTGAATCCTTCTGATCTAAGGGTCTGGGTTAGGCAGGGGAGAAGCTCAGTTACCATGGTTCTGATCGTCGATGTAAGTTTCTCCACCCATCAATTCCTTCCCGCGGTCTCCAGGGCTTTGGGTATTGTTTATCGTGACGCTTACCGAAACAGGGATCGTTTGGGGCTGATCTCCTTTCAGAAGAAATTCGCCCGGATTTTGAATCACCCCACCAACAATCTCCGGGTAGCTCTGGGGAATTTGGCTTCCCTTACCCCTTCGGGTTTCACCCCTTTAGCCCAGGGTTTGAGAAAAGCCCTGCAGATTTTTAAACAGGAACAGAAAAGATCGCCCAACTTCATACCGTTTGCAGTGCTTTTAAGCGACTGCTTTCCCGAGCCACTTACTCATAAGTATGCTGATCTGCTGGAGGAGCCTGCCTATCTTGAGACCCTTAAGGTCTCCAAGGATTTCGGAAGGAAAAAAATTCCCATAGTGGTTATAAATCCAGCTCACGGAAAGGATAGGAGCGGAAAGCTTAAAAGCGGAACCAGGCTGGGGCTGGGAATCGCTCGACTCTCCAACGGTAAATATTACGGCATCTCCGAGAAAGAGGCTCCTTCACGAAAGACTTTTTTTGCTGAATATGCTCAGAGACAATATATTGAAAAACAAGCCCGAAACATCTCAGGATTTTTGGATGACGTCAGGGTGGATTTGTTAACTATTCAAAGACAAGAGAAATAGATTCCTTTTGCTTTTGAATCATTATTTTTCTAATCCCTCTGATTTGCTTAAACCAAATTTGTTGAGAATTTTATGAGTGAAAAAGACAAAAAAATAAACTGGTCAGATAAGTGCTGGAAGGAGATGCTGATCTACCAGCGAAAATACCTTTGGCTCGAAGATACAATAGCTAAATTATCCCTCTGGCTGAAAATGAAACCCGGTATGACTGCAATTGATGTAGGCTGCGGATTGGGTTATTTAGGCTATACCTATTGGCCCTATTTTGGTAAGGGTGGTCATTACCTGGGGGTGGATGTATCACTGGAGTTAATCAGGGAGGCACAAAGATTGGCCAAAGATTGGGCTAAAGGCGGGAAAGCAAATTTTGTCGCAGGCGACGCATACAAGCTACCTTTTCAGGACGGTAGTGCCGATCTGGTAATGTGTCATATCCTTTTAATCCACCTGGATAAACCCGATCTTGCCCTGGCTGAGATGGTAAGGGTCGCAAAACCGGGAGGGCTTGTTGTGTGCAAAGAACCGGATAACTTAGCTACGCTGTTAACATTACGATATCCCTCCATACCGGAATTTGGCATCGAGGAACAGCTATTGTTCTTAAAGGTGGCTGTGATTTGCAACAGGGGCCGCATTAAACTGGGCCAGGGAGATAACAGCTTAGGCCCGAAGATTCCCCGGATGATGAAAGATCTGGACCTTACCACGATCGGCATCCGGATAAATGACCGAGCCTACTATGTCGAGCCACCCTACCGGGGTCCTCTCCAGCAGTACCATCTGGAGTGGGCAAAAAATAAATGGTTAAATGAGAAAAACTATAAAACCTTAACAGATAGAGAAAGAAAAGAATTTGAGGCAGGAGGTGGTTATGAAAAAGATTTTGAGCGTTATAAGAAGATAAAGGATAGAATTAAATTAAAAATCAGAGAACAGGTTAAAAACAAAAGTTACTTCGAGTGCGGTTCTGGTGATATCTACATAATTAAGGGGAGAAAACCTGAAAACTAAGTTTGAATGACGAGGAGCCAAAATCGGATAAGAGAAAAAAGGGAGATCCACCTGATTATGAAAAGCGGATTTTTTATTGCTAATATAATGCAGGGACGATCTTTATGGCTGTTCTATCTAAATATCGGGAGTAATTTCTGTACTATATTTGTTCATCTTACCAGAAGCATTTTTTTAACCTCTGAACGATCACCGATCTCGAGCCTGTAGAAATAAACTCCCGAAGACAAAGAATTACCTTTTTCATCTTTTCCATCCCAGACAACCTTATACTCACCGGGCAATTTAACCTCATTCACTAAAGTTCTGATCTTCTGCCCAAGTATATTATAAACTACGAAGGTTGTGTGGATGGGATTATGAACTATGAACTGTGAACCATGAACGGTGTAGTGGATTGTGGTGGTGGGGTTGAAGGGATTAGGGTAATTCTGTGTCAAATCAAATCCTGAGTTTTTTTGTTCTTCTTCTTCCTCTTCGACCCCGACCAGCAGAGGATCCCATTTCCCAGCGTAGGAGAAATTCCAGGATCCGCCGCTTTTGCTGATTACTGCTGGAACCATAACCAGATTAACGTATAGATGAGCATCGAATACTTCCGAAAATCCGTTCTGAAGAGAATCCAGGATCAGCTCTGAAAAATAAACGGGCTGGCTGGGTCTGTATCCGATGAGGGAGACTCTCCAGGCTGCGGTGGAATCGCCATAGAAATACAGGCGCGCTCCTCCTGGGGAGGTGTGGGGATGGAAAAATATGTAGTTGGAACCCAGATACTCAGGCGGATGCGAAACCTCTGATTGGCAAAATGAATCCTGAGAACTGAAATGATGATTATGTCCGATCACCGGATTTATTTTAGAATCGGCGTCAAACAGGTTTCCCTCGGAGTAGAAATTTACCGTGTCCGCTCTGCTGTTGGTAAAGAAGTTCCACAGGGTGAATTCCCTGAAAGCATCGTCGTAGGAGCTGCCCAGGCTGTCGAGCACCGAGTTGGTGGCTTCTATAGTATTGTATCCCGCCTCCTCTCCGCATTTGATCCAGATTTTTCTGATGACGTCTACCCCGTACTTCTCCGATAGATAGAAAGCCCAGATAGAGCTGGCATAAGGGTGATAAGCCCTCATATCGGGAAAATCGGAGGAGAAGGCTTCCAGTGAGTAGTGGGGATATAAAAAGAAATAAGGCAAAAAATCCAGATAGTCGTTAACATAATCGTAAGCAACATCCTCCATCCACACCGAGGAGATCTCAAACCAGTAAGGATTGTTCTCTCCCCCAATTGTCATTTCGGTGCAGTCGTATCCGAATTGTATCGCATGAAAAAACTCGTGTGCAGCTGCGATTCTCATAAGATCATACTGGTCCGGATAACTTGCGGATTGATAACTGCTCTTTAAGACTATGTAACTTTTACAGGAGGGATAGTCGATAAAATCGGATGGGTAGGTAAGACCTAAATAGTTCATCGATTTCAAATAGACATGGTATCTCTTGTCTCCACCTAGCGGTGGAGGTTGATAACCCAGAGTGTCGATCTGAAACGTCCGCACCTCCTCCAGTATCCACCCGCAGCGGTTAACGTAATCTGGAACTCCATCCTTGTAGATGATATCAGCATGAGGTTTATAAACAGAATCTACTCCGGCTGTGTCATAATGTATGGCGAAATTACCCTCAGGGGTTCTATAAATGAAATCGGATGCAGGTTGTTTCAGGTAATTTTTCAAAATAACCTGAGCCTGGGGGGAGAGGCTTTCAAATTTGAACCTGGTTTCCATCATTATGGGTGTGGCACATTTGTATGGACCCGAGCTTAAAGCTTTATCCTCAATTTCTACTTCTTCAAAGACTTGTTTTACCCTTCTGATAAGATCCTTCTCATATTGAGTTAAGCCCTCGCCAGAGGCATATCCAAAAGACAAAAACAAAATTATTATAATAATATGCTTTTTCATCTTGGATTTTTCGGGTAAAACTGAATTCAGTTCAGGTTCAGACAAGCAAGGTGACTTTTTGCAAAAGGAATACGCTATACGATTATAACTAATCTAACAAATTCCTTGCCATTTAAGAATAGATTTTTGAGAGAACTCATTTCGTTTAACTGTTTGTTAATCAAGATGATACCAAACTCGCATTTCGTGATACTTAAATTTTAAGTTGCAATCGTGATTATCTGCGAATGGTAAACTGACACAAGTTTTTTATATTAACATAACCTGTTGTACTCGTGTGGGATGAGAGGAGTGCAATTCTTTACGTGTTCGGGCAAGGAACTGTGCTTTTTTGTGTTGAATATATACCGGGGCAGAGGAGTTTACTCTCAGAGGAATATATGTTTACTTCTTTTAAATATTAAAATTCAGAATAAGAAAATTCTGCCTGAAGGGTAATTTTTTATTTCAGGTACAATAGTTTTTTAACCTGCTCGAAATCTCCAGATTTTAGCTTATAAAAGTAAATCCCGGAGGAGACTTCTTTCCCCGAATCATCCTTTCCGTCCCAGATTGCTTTGTGATTCCCCGGATATTTATTCTCATCTACCAGGGTTTTGATCTTTTGCCCCAGGACATTATATATGGTCAGGGTTGTGTGGATGGGACTATGAACCATGAACTGTGAACCATAAACTGATTTTTGGGTGGTGTGGAAGGGGTCGTTTTCCTTTTCCTGTTTTCCGTGAACCGTGAAGGGAATGGTGGTGGTGGCATTAAAAGGATTGGGATAATTCTGGGATAAATAGAATGACCCGGGAATTTGTATTTCTTTCTCTTCCTCAACGTCCAGGGTGGGATCCCAGGCTCCGGCATAAGCGAAATTCCAGGGTCCCCCGGTTGTGTCGGTTACAGAAGCTACCATTATCAGGTCATTATAAAGATAGGCGTTCATCACTTCTATGTTACCGTTTTGCAGGGTATCTAAAGTCATCTCCGATGTATAGGCGGAAGCTTCCGATTTGTAACCGATAACGGAGACTTTCCATGAAGCGGTGGAATCGCCATAAAAATATAAGCGAGCTCCTCCGCTTGATGTTTTGGGGTGAAAGAATATATAGTTTGACCCAAGATGGTCAGGGGGGTACAAGACCGATGCGTTGTAAAAGGAATCAAAGCTGGCGAAATAATGATCCTGAGAAATCGTGGGGAATATTCTGGAGTTGGGGTCAAACAGGTTTCCCTCGGAATAGAAATTAGCTGTATCTGCCCGGTTGTAGGTGAAGAAATTCCAGACGGTGAACTCCCTGAAGGCTTCCTCATAAGAGCTTCCTAAAAGCCCCAGTATGCTGTCTATAGCAGGAATGACGTTGCTTTCAGTTTCCAGACTGCAGGCGCCCCAGATATCTTTCATGACGTTGATTCCATGTTTTTCGGTAAGATATATACCCCAGATACAGCTGGCATAACAGTGAAGTGAGGATTCAACTGGTGCACCCTGATAATTTGCGAAAGTTTCTAAGGAGAGCTGGGGGTATCGGTAGAAATATTCCAAATAATTCAGGTAATCGTTCACGTTATCATAAGCTATATCCTCCATCCAAACCGAGGATATCTCCAGCCAGTAGGGGTTGAACTGCCCGTGGACAGTCCACTCGGTAGCATCGTATCCCAGTTGTATGGCATGAAAGAACTCGTGCGCTGCCGTTACCCTTAAAAGGTCAAGCTGGTCAGGATAGCCGTAGCCCAAATAATCGTTTCGCATAACGATGTAACTTGTGGCTTTGGGATAAGGGTAGTAATTTTCAGCTTGAGTATATCCAAGTACTCCTGGGTTCAGGTATATTAAATAGACGTCATATCTTCCATCCCCACCGCCTCCATATCCTCCATCGCTGGGTGGTGTTGCATACCCTAATGTGCTGATTTCAAAAGCTTTCACTGAGTCGAATATTACTGCACATCTATCCACATAATCGGGAACACCGTTTGAATTAGTGTCAGCATGGGCTTGATAAACAGAATCTGAACCGGTGGTATCATAATGTATCTTGAAATAGCCACCTGGGGAGTCGTAAGAGGTAGATAGGCTTGGTCTTTGAAGATAAGGTTTTAATATCCCTTTTGCCTCAGGGGATAGACTCTCGTATCTGAACTTAAGCTCACCCATCAAAGGAGTGGCACAAACGGGTTTGGGCAAAGGCTCGGTGGTGATTTTTTTGGCGGAAACATCCTCTTTAAAAAGTTTTTTCACCCTGTAAATCAAATCGCTCTCGTATTCGCTCAAGCCAGCACCGTAAGCTGTGGCAAAAATGGTCAGCATCAATACGGCAGTGATAACTATTTTCATTATACTCTCCTTTTTAATTAAGAATTAAATTATCCAATTTTCTACGTCTTTTTATCGGCAAAGGTTGTTCTGATGTGAATTTTTTTAATGATTTTAAAAGGATGGTTGTTTGAAATCTAAGAAGATGGTGTCGATAGAGTGAAGTCATTTGGATTTTTTACAGAGTGAAATAGAAGCTTTAAACTCTATCAAAAAGGATTTAAATTGACAAATATTCCTTTAAAGCGTAAAATATTACGGAGAAAATATGAGGACTGGCATCGCAAACCTTCCTTTACACGGTGGAAAGGCACCTCCCTGGCTTTTTAATAGGATGAAAAAGCTTGCCCGGGAGATAACCTGTATAATCATATCCGAATACGGGCAGGAGGAGTTTTTGAAAAGGCTTTCCGATCCCTTCTGGTTTCAGTCCTTTGGATGCGTTTTGGGATTCGACTGGCATTCCTCCGGGGTAACTACAACTGTTGGAGGTGCTTTAAAAGAGGGGCTTAAGGGTCTGGAAAAAGAGATCGGATTGGTTGTTGCCGGAGGCAAGGGAAAGACCTCCAGAAAAACACCTGAGGAGATAACACTCTGGGGCGATAGATTTTCACTCGAAGCTTCTCTGGTGTCAAACCTGGTTTATGCGTCCAGGATCAGCGCCAAGGTGGTTACCTCCTGCG
>LJUW01000094.1 GCA_001304315.1 candidate division Zixibacteria bacterium SM23_73_2
GGACCTCTATCTCAATAACTGGTATGAAAATTATGAGAAAAATCTTCTTTACCAGAATGACATCACATATTTCACCCAGACCGATCAGATGGATTACTCGGGAAATGGGTACGGAGTTGCCTGGGCTGATTTTGATAACGACGGAGATCTGGATTTATATGTTGCCAATTATGGAGAAGAGAATACCCTCTATTGCAATCAGCTAATCCCTACCGGCAACCCCACCTTCACCCCGTGCTGTTCGGAGCTTTCCGATTTGGGAGAAGGAAAGGGAGTTGGCTGGGCTGACTTCGATAACGATGGTGATCTGGATTTATATCTGGTTAATGAGAACCAAGCTAATAGGCTTTACCGAAATAACCTGATCCCCTCAGGGGAGAAAACCTTCACCGAGATATCTTCCTCTGCTGGAGTGGACGATTCGGGACCGGGATCCGGATGTGCCTGGGGGGATTTCGACAACGACGGGGATTTGGACCTTTATCTCTCAAAGGATGGTGCTCCCAATGTTCTTTACAGAAACAACATCATACCATCGGGTGACACCACCTTCACCCAGTGCTTTCCCGAGGTATCGGATCCGGACGGAGGGGAACAGGCTCTTTGGGGAGATTTTGACAACGACGGTTATCTTGATCTCTATTTGGTTAACTACGACCAGAAAAACAGGTTATACCTTAACAACCAAGGCCTCTCCTTTTCCGAAAGAGCAGAAAGCCTGGGATTAGCCGATTCCGGATATGGCCAGGGAGCAGCCTGGGGAGATTTTAACAATGATGGGGATTTAGACCTTTACCTCTGCAACAGGTTTCAGCCTAATAAGCTATATGAGAACAGGGCAAATACAGGACACTGGCTGACCATAAATGCTCGGGGGAGAATCTCCAACAGCTTCGGTATAGGAGCCAGGGTAAAACTGGTTGCCGGAGGAACTGTTCAGATAAGGGAGGTTGGATGTGGAAACGGATACTATTCGCAGAATCCCCTGCCAGTGCATTTCGGATTAGGTGAAAACGAAAGTGTTGATTCGATCCTCTTAAGCTGGCCCTCAGGCTATTATCAGGATACCACAAACGTAAATGCTGATAGTATCCTTACAATTTTTGAGAAATTTCCTCGGGGTGACGTTAACCAGGACACCTTGATAAACCTAAGCGACGTAATCTATATAGCCAACTATTACTTAAAAGGAGGACCAGAGCCACAGCCTTTAGTTGAGATGGGAGACGTTAACTGCGATGGTCAGGTCGATCTGTCCGACGTGATCTATTTAGCCAATTATTATCTGAAAGGAGGAAATCCACCGGGGTTCTGTTGATACTCTATCAAAGTATCTAATAAAAAATCCCTGATAGTATCTGGACTGGATTGCCTGCGCTGAAACAGAGGTAAAATTTACCATGTAATTTTAAGCACATAATCATTACCAAGAATTCAAGCTTGCCTCAGAGTATACATCTAAATACAGTTGTCAGATTCAAAAAATAAAAGCCACTTTTTATTGCCTTTTCTGAGAATCAAGATATAATCCTGTTTAAGGAGAACTTTTAAAAAAAGCTGATTTAAAAAGTATTTGATTTCTTCAAATTATCCATTATAATATTAGGCCGATCGAATTTAGATGTCCTTTAAAATGATGTCAAAATAAATATAGTCTTAATCCGGAGGGAAAAATGGTTTTGAGGTTACCCCGTCTAATCCCCAAAGAGGAAAAATTTTTTGACCTCTTAGAAGCTTCAGCCAAGAATCTATTAGAGGGGGCTGAGGCTTTAAAGGATCTGGTGTACAACTACACCGATGTGGAGAACAAGGTAAAAAATATAAAAGAGATAGAATCCAAGGGGGATAACATAATCCATGAGACAATCGAAAGGTTGAACAAAACCTTCATCACCCCCATAGACAGGGAGGACATTCATATTTTAGCTACCGAGCTGGATGATGTTCTGGACGCCATCGAAGGTATCTCCTCCAGACTCCTCAACTTCAGGATAAAGAAGCTAACCCCTGAATGTATTCGTTTGGTCGATATCGTTTATGAAGCAGTCAGGCAGATCGAGAAAGCTATCTCCAATTTGAAACATTTCAACAATCTTACTCAGTTCTGCATAGAGATTAATCGTTTGGAAAATGAAGCTGATCAGATTTCCCAGGAGATGGTAGGTCAGCTTCTGGACCAGGAGCCGGACTGGAGGGTGGCCATCAAGTGGAAGGAGATCTACGGTCGTCTGGAGACCGCAGCGGATCACTGCGAGAATATCGCCAATGCCATTGAGACGGTGGTCGTAAAAAGTGTCTGATTTAATTCTACTTATCGCCATAATCATTGCAGCCTTGATTTACGATTTTTTTAACGGTTTCAATGACTGTGCCAATTCCATTGCTACAACTATTTCAACCAGAGCGCTATCGCCACGCTTAGCCATTATCATGGCCTGGGTGCTTAACTTTTTTGGTGCTTTAAGTCATACTGCTGTTGCTGCTACTGTGGGTAAAGGGGTTATCGATCCCCAGCATGTAAGTTTGACTCTTGTGCTATCGGCTCTAATTGGAGCCAGTGTTTGGACTGGCATGGCGAGTTTCTCGGGAATCCCCGTGAGCGTAACTCATTCCCTGATTGGAGGACTTCTTGGAGCAGGGGTTGTTGCTTCAGGCTTTAAGATAATCATTTTTCAAGGAATAAAAAAGATCATCTTAGCCATGATTCTCTCCCCGATTTTCGGCTTTCTGGGAGGACTGCTCCTGATAGTGATTATCTCATGGTTTTCCAAAAATTCCTCATATCTAAAAGTCAACCGCCGCTTCAAGCGATGGCAGATAATCTCTGCCGCCTGGATGGCTTTTTCTCACGGGATGAACGATGCACAGAATGCAATGGGCATTATCGCAATGGCTTTGGTAAGCTATGGAACGTTAACAACCTTTAAAGTGCCTTTATGGGTTATCCTTGCCTGTGCCACTGCCATGGCCTTGGGAACAAGTGTGGGAGGATGGAAGGTTATTAAGACCATGGGGAGCAAAGTCTTCAAATTGCAGCCGGTACATGGATTTTCAGCCGAGACTTCCGCTGCCGTGGTTATCGCAGGAATGTCACTCTTTGGGGCTCCTATCAGCACTACTCATGTCATCTCCACAGCTATCATGGGTTCAGGTTCCTCTAACCGCCTTTCTGCTGTTAGATGGGGGATTGTTAAAAACATAGTGATCACCTGGATTATCACCATTCCTGCCGCAGGAACAGTAGCAGCCCTGTTGTATTTTATCATCAACCTCCTTTCCTGATAAATCGCACCCCTAACCTGATCCAAAATTTATTTGAATTCCAATATATTTAATGGGGCTATTTTGATTTTTAATCGAGGAATCAAAAACTAACAGAAACTATGGATTCTCTCTGAGCTTGTAACCTAAGTTCTTTACGGTCTGAATAGCCTTAGATAAGTATGGAATCTTCTCCCTCAGCCTTCTGATATACACATCCACCGTACGCATCCCCCCATAGTAATCCTAACCCCACACCTGGTCCAACAGAAAGTCCCTGTTTAACACCCTCCCTTTGTTCTGAAGAAAACATTTCAAAAGGTCAAATTCCTTTGAGGTCAATTTGATCGGCTTATCATCAAAGGTAATCTCATGCTGGGATAAATCCAAAGTAAACTTTCCAAAATTATAAAGCTCCTCTTTTGCAATCTGTTTTTAAGAAGAAACAATTTACCATAAAATATTTTCCCCCGCTTTCTGAATGAATCCAAAGATGCTTTCCGGCTGTTAAAAGACCCAATTATCGCCCTGTTTGTAACTTGGGGAAAAAGAACTTTAAAAAATGGAAAAAATCAAATGAAACCAAAAAAATAAGGGCAGGTAGTCTTTCCCTGCCCCAGGTTTTTGATTTTCTCTTTTGCTGTTTTCCGTTTACTGTGAACCGATTTCTACCTAATGCCCGTAGTTTTCACAGTCATGAGGAGCAGAACCACCTTTTAACTTATAGTTAGCCAGATATATCACATTACCCAGATTTACTGAATCGTTCCCATCAGGATTACACCGGAATTTGGGAATGGGCGGAGGGGTGCCTCCTTTGAGGAGATAGTTTGCTAAATAGATAACATCAGCCAGATCCACGTCACCATCTCCGTCAGCATCGCCGCAAACCGGCCATTCGTAAATCCAAAGATCATAGGTGTTTCCATAGTTGTAATCAGCATAGTTGTTCTTGAAAACCACAAATAGTAATCAATAGTATCATTTTTGTCAGAAGCGGTTGCTCCTTACATTCCAGAGGGATTGTCCTGCTCTTTACATAATAAGTTCTTAGCCTTTTATGCAACATAAAGAGGATATCCAGATTTATGCACCTAAATTTAACGATAGACAAAAAGTGGTTCTGTCTTCATAGTCAAGGCACGTAATTCTGGCAATCGTGCGGAGCGGAACCGGCTTTCAGGTAATAGTTGGCAAGGTAGATCACATCAGAAAGATTTATAACGTCATCTCCGTTAGCATTGGCTCGAAAAATAGGGGTGGGTGGTGGTGGTCCACCTTTAAGGTAATAGTTGGCTACATAGATCACATCCCCCAGGTCTATGCTCTCATCTCCATTGCCGTCACCGCAGATATAAAGCGGAGCAGTGTTTTTGAAGACATAATTGAAGGTATCCCAGTTGCTCACCCCCAAATCCGGTTTGTAGGAAAAATGGTAATCGAAAACAACCTGAAAGATGGGAGCGGATGCCAACGACACCCAACCGCCTGCCAGATTATAACAGAACTGGCTCAAAAGGAGGGTATCACCGTCAGCTATCACCCTTTCGAGGGAGTGAGCCGGATAATGATTCAGATAAAAGGTTTTCTTCTCCCCGTTTGCGGGATGAGTTTCCCCGATCACCTCTACCACACCATCTCCATCCGCATCACCCCAGACCATCTCCTCCACCACGCTCTCATAATCGGAGCTGCACTGCCAGGTCGGGGTATTGGTCAGAGTTCCCCCGATATTCTCGTAGATCACAGAATATCCCCACCATCTCCCCGCAGCCAAATCCACATCGCCATCGCAGTCCACATCGCACCAGGAAACCGATGAGCCATATCCCTCGGTGCTTGATTGCCAGACCGGAGTGGGATTCAGGGTGCCTCCCTGGTTTCTGTATACCTGAAAATAACCCGGCTGCCCCATCTGGGAATTGTTAGCCACCGCCAAGTCCAAAAAACCATCATTGTCCATATCTCCCCAGTTAAGGGTATTCCCGTCATAATACCCTCCTGAATTCCAGGAGGCTTTGCCTTCGATGGAATCTCCATAGTTATAGTAAATGAAAAGCGGCCCTATGGAACCGATGAATGCTAAATCCAGATCCCCATCGTTGTCAATATCTCCCCACTCCACATCGTAACAGGGTACGGTATCCACCGAGGTCCAGGAGGGAATGGTTTCCAAACTCCCTCCATGATTAAAATAAATCCGCTGCCTTTGATATACATCGAAATAACTCTCCCCGCAGGCAACGGCCAAATCCAGATCACCATCCCCATCCGCATCCCCGAAGGCGCAGGCAAAGGTATGGATGGAGTCCTCGGATTGCCAGGAAGGGGAAACTTCCAAACTCCCCCCTATGTTCATATAGAGCTGGATTGTAGTTTTCTCCCACCCGCTGCTGATATAGTTGGAAACGGCAAAATCCAGATACCCATCACCATTCACATCCCCTAAAGCCGAGTGACCGGAATATTGGCTGTTAGAAGAGCTCCAGCCATATGAGGTCTGGAGGCTTCCGTCGGAATTAAAATAAACGTAATTGGGGGCCAAAGCCATATCGTTGCCATTCGACACCACGAAATCCAGAAAGCCGTTTTTGTCGATGTCCCCCCAATTGGCTCCGGTGGAGTATACCCCCGATTCGGTGGATCTCCAATAAGGATACATTTCCAGGGGGATTTCACCGAAACCGAGCTGAAAAGCACCCAGGAGAATGATAAGTATAAATCCAAATCTTTTCATAGCTACCTCCAGCTTCATTACATTTTAAATAAAACTAAAAATCCTAAAAAAACGACCAGTCATCAAATCATACATATTTAACTTTCTTTCTCATTTAATTCATTTAAAATGTCAATTAGTACCCTTCTTTACCAAAACTCCAAAGCTCAGTTTATTCCATCCTGAAAAGCATAAAAATATTTTTCCCCGATTAACCCCTCAATTTTCGGATCCCATTATAATGATAACAAAATTTCTTGAAATGTCAAGCCACTATCTCTTCTGAGAATCATATGTTCAAAACAAAATCCACATATCATTTTCATAATTTAAATAATCCAAAAGGTTAAATGAAATAGATGGGGCTAACTTATTTAAAGAAAAGAAGTTCTTTTTCTCTGGTAGGGGACAGGAGATTTTTTTGAAAAGAAAATCCCAATTTCAAATGAATAGTAACAGGACTTATAACCAGTTTCAGCCGGGTAATGGGACCTTATCCTTTTTAAGTATTAACAAATCCTTTTGGATCGATTTAGGTTGACACATAAGAATATTTATCTTAATTGCACATAAAAAAATCCCTTTTACCGGTGAAAAAAGGAAGAATAAAATGAAAAAAAGTAAAACCCTTCTGGTAATCTCAATTCTTCTGGTAATCGGAGGGTTGGTGAGACTGGCTGCAACCCAGACACTTTTCGAATTCTTCGGGATGGAAAATCTCTGGTCAGGAGAGCCTTTTTTCATATATATCTACAAGATTTTAGGTGTTTTCGTCATCTGGACAGGGATAATACTGTTTATATGTTCTAAGGATTTGATTAAGTACAAAAGCATAATAAAGGGATCCATCCTAACACTGTTTTTATTTTCAGTGGTGAGCCTCTGGACCGGTTTCTCCGTTGGGCTCAAGCTCAGATATTTTTTAGTTGATTCTTTTTTCTCTTTATTTCTTATCATAATCCTTCTTGTCTTTCAAAGGAATAAAAATCCCTAATTCAGATTAAAAAGTATATTCGGTATCCCCGGGTTGTCAACAAACATATTTAATGAGCAGTAAGGTTGTCCTCCCCTGGTTTAGTAAGCAACCCGGACGAAATAACTCTGGAAAAGTAGGTTTGTAATTGCAGTTGGTCAAGGGTGCCCTCACCCTTGATAGAAATAATAGCGGGGCAGGGGGTACCCCCCGCCATAACATACGAGTAGCTCAGGTTGCCCTCCCGCGACCAGCAAGGCAACCTGAGTAAAAGGTTTCTCATAAAAATGTAATAGAAGGCCGTCAAGGTCTTGAGACTTCAGCCTTCCAAAAAAAAGGATCTCTTTTGACCCCTGCTTCAATATTTCTATATATGCAAACTACTTGGTTTAGTGGACGATTTTAGAACTTTTTTAAAAACGGAAGTTAACTCCCTGTACCTGATGTGTCTATTCTCCTAATCGCATTCATACTTTTCATTTTAAATCTAATTCGATCGTTCCGAATCCCTTTTACGTAAATCCGGTTCAGCCAATTCTTCCAGTAGGATGATTTTGCCCCGGTAAAGGCGCACCCAAACCAAAACTGCGAGGATTGCCACCAGGTGCGCACCAATGCCAAAAAGACCAGCTTCCGGGCCAAATGCGCCGCCGGTTAAAAGTACCGGCCCGCGCTGCAGCATACCAATAAAGGACGCTCCCAGGTCCTCGCCACTCACCGGAAACCCAAATACCGAGTTCTCAAAAAAGTTCCAGGCAATATGGAAGCCGATTGGCAGAGCCAACTCACCGGTGAGAACGTAAGATAATCCGTAAAATATCCCTGTCAGAAAAAGACCAATTGTGCTGATGACGGTTGCTTCTGGATTCACCGCATGCCCCAACCCAAATAGCATCGAGCTGAACAACACTGCCAGCATCAATGCTATCCTCCGGGTTAAAGGCCTAAAGTTCAGACCCTCAG
>LJUW01000095.1 GCA_001304315.1 candidate division Zixibacteria bacterium SM23_73_2
CCCTTGATCCCCCTTAATCCCATAAATTATTCATCGCCTTATACGTATTCTTTCTGATTAACCAATTTATTAATGGATAAAAAAGCATACACCTTAATAATAATCTCCGCAGTCCTTTTCTGTTTAACCTTCTCCCCTCTACACTTCGGATTTTTAGCTTATTTTTTTGGAGTATTTATAATCTATGCTCTGGAGAAAAAGAAAAATTTCGAGGCTTTTAGATTAGGTTACATCTTCGGCTTAATAACCAACTCGATACTCCTATACTGGATAGGTTATGCCACCATACCCGGAACTATAGGTGCGATTTTGGCGCTGTCGTTTTACACGGCAGTTTTGTTTTTAATCTATGCCCAGATTCAAAAGATAGCCAAAGAGAGGACTTATCTTTTATTCCCCTTTCTGTGGGTGGGGATGGAGTTCGGAAGGTCACTTCTGGATATCGGGTTTCCCTGGCTTAACTTAGCCTATACCCAGACCTATTATTTAAAGCTAATCCAGCACGCATCCTTTACCGGAGCATTCGGGGTGTCCTTCTGGGTGGCATGTTTGAATGTCATCGCATATTTCGGAATTAAGAATTTTCCCAATATAAAGAAACTCACATTGGCTTTTGCCCTGTTTTTTTTATTTATCATAATTCCTTACATACATGGAACAAAAGTCATGCCAGAGAAAATCGAGAAGGGGGATTTAAAAATTGCTCTGCTTCAAGGAAGCATAGAGCAGCACATAAAGTGGGATCCCAAATATTTGGATTACAATTTTCAGGTATATACTAAGATGAGCAAAGAAGCGGCTAAAAAGGGAGTCGATTTGATCATCTGGCCGGAAACAGCTACCCCAACTTATCTTTTGCACGATCCCAAATATTTCAATGTGGTAATCTCTTTAGCAGAAAGTTTGAAAACTCCCATATTCACCGGAGGGCTTCATTTTGAAAACCCTAGTTACGATGAATACACATATTACAACTCGGCTTTCCTTTTCACGCCGGATGGAGATTATCCCAAGATATACTCCAAGATACGCCTGGTTCCCTTCAGCGAGAGGATGCCTTTTGGCCAGATAATTCCTTTCATTAGAAGGATACAGGTGGGGGGCTCTGATTTTACCCCAGGAGAGGATTACGTTATATTCGAGCATCCCAAAGGGAAATTCGCCTGCCTTATCTGTTTTGAATCTGTTTTTCCAGATCTGGTCAGAGATTTCGCAAGGAGGGGTGCGGATTTTCTGGTGAACGTAACCAACGATGCCTGGTTCGGTAAATCGCCGGGACCCTTTCAGCACTCCCGGATAGCTATTTTCAGGGCGATCGAGAACAGGATATCCATAGCTCGATGTGCCAATACCGGTGTTTCGATGTTGGTTGACCCGTATGGTAGAGTATATAACCAAACCAGAATCTTCGTTCAAGAAAACGTGGTTGATGATATATCCTTGAGGAAGAACAAAACTTTTTTTACCGAATATGGCGATTTTTTTGGAAAAGGTTCGTTTTTGATCTCGATTTTGTTTTTTGGGCTTTCCTTTCTTTTGAAAAAATTATAAATTAAAGGCGATGAAAAAGCTCATACTTGCGTTCTTCGGTGTTTTATTTTTAACCGGCCCACTTTTTTCGGCTGAATGGGAAACCATAACCGATATGAACTACGTTTGGGAGATCACTTTAAAGGATCAAAAAGTCTGGTCAGCAACTGGGGGGGGACTGGCTGTTTTCGATACCCGCACCCAGTCGTTTCGGAAAATCACCAACGTGGATGGTCTGGGCGGGGCTTATATTTTGTCAGTTGCCCAGGATACTTCCGGCAACTTCTGGTTGGGTGGAGACAACGGGACTTTAACCAAACATAACCCGGATATAGATTTCTTTAGAGTGTACCAGGATTTTGCCAGCCAGAAACTTAAGATCTGGGATATCACATCCGAGGGCGACAGGTTATGGATTGCCTCAAAGGACCGGGTGAGTCTGTTTTTAACCGAGAAAAACGAGGGGGAGGTCAAGGAGACCTACAAGAAATTCGGAAGTATATCACCTGATACCATAAGCTCGGTTTGCCTTACCCCGGATAGGGTATGGGTGGGCACCGAGGACGGGGCAGCATTTGCATCCAAAGATTTCACCCAGGTGAATTTGCAGGATCCCCAATCCTGGAGCTCGTTTGAGATCGGGCGGGTCAACGTCATTCTTTATGCGAAAGATGATGTCTTCCTGGGCACACCTCAAGGACTTTTAAAATTTAAATCTGAGGACTCGACCTTTATAAGCGTTGACGATTCGCTGGGGGTAGCAAAACAATATATAAACGATTTAAAATACTTCGACGATAAAATCTACTCAGCTACTACCGATGGAATATTTTATTACAATGATGACCGAAGAGAAAGTGTTACCTCTGAGAACCTTCTCACCAAAAATGCCAAAAGTCTGTTTGTCGATTCTTCGAATCATTTATGGATCGGCACAGCCGGGGAGGGTTTGTCGTTTTTCGATGGATCAAGCTGGACTAACTATCCGGTAGACGGACCTTCAGGAAACATATTTATGGACCTGGAGCTTGACCAACAGGGAAGGCTCTGGTGCGCTAACTGGAATGATGGCTTGTCGTCTCTTGGTACAGAAGGATGGACCTCTTACTCGGAGAAACTGGATTCTATCTTGGAACACCATCATGCGGGGATACATTCGGTCGGGGTTGATAAGAAAGACAACCTGTGGGTGGGGACCTGGGGGGATGGTCTTTTCAGATTTGATATTTCGGGATTCTGGTCTCATTATGATGACCAGAACAGCCCTTTAAAAGTAGCGGCTGGATATGATGTTGTGGTGGTGAATGGGATATCCGTGGATGAGCAAAACGCCAAATGGTTTATATGTGAACAGGCTGAGGAGGGGAAAGCTCTTTTTGCTCTGAATGACGATGAGGATACCTGGACGGTCTTCGCTACCTCGGATGGTCTCCCGGACACGCTTTTTAACAAGCTCTATGTCAAAAATGGGCATGTCTTTACCACCCATTCGGAGAGCGGACAGCTGTGCGATCTGGATTACAACTACACCCTGGAGAACAAAGGGGATGATCACTGGAGATGTTATACTCCCCAGGAGCTTTCAGGCGAGGCTCAGTGTGCGCTGGTAGACCGGGGAGGAGTTCTCTGGGTTGGAACCAACAGCGGGCTGGTCAGGTACAATTCCTACTTTGATACATTCGATAAGGTGGCCTATCCACAGGAGTTGAGTCTTAAGGTTAACTGCATCACAGTAGATGGATACAATAACAAGTGGGTGGGTACTGACGATGGCCTGGGAGTGTTGAATGCCCAGGAGGAGTTCGCTCTGGTTTTCAACACCTCCAACTCGGATCTGGTCTCTGATAAGATAAACTGCATGGTGGTGAATCAGGGGACCGGAGAGGTCTGGATCGGAACCCAGCACGGATTGTCAAAATATACTCCCACCAAACAGAAGATCTCCTCCTATCCCAATCCAGCGGTGGTTACCTTTATGGGAGGAGACAACCTGGTTACGTTCAAAAACGTCCCCCTGGAAGCTAAAAAGATCAGGATTTACACTTTAGCCGGGGAGCTGGTAAAAGAGATAGAATCTAAGGGTGGGTGGGAATGGGAGTGGGATTTAAAAAATAGACAGGGGGAGCCGGTTGCCTCGGGGATTTATCTTTTCCATCTTCAGGTTGAAAACGGAGAGGGCACTTTGGGGAAAATAGCGGTGGTGAGAAAACAATAATTTTGATTTCAGATTGAGCAAAATCGTTTTAAAGGACATAGAAGGTCTGGATGGAAAAAAATGGCAGAGACTCGTTTTAAATTCCCCGGAGGTTACCTTTTTTCACACTCTCCCATGGTTTCTGGTATGGAAAAAATCATATCCGGAAACCTCTTTTTCTTTCTTCATTCTTGAGGATCAAGAGGGAAACTACCTGGCCGGGTTTCCCTTCTGGATTAAAAAAATATTCAGCTTGAAAAAAATCTTTTCCCTTCCCTTTGGAACTTATGGTGGATTTGTGCTGGATGGGAAATTGGGGGAGGATGACTTTTTTTCCTTTGCGGGCAAGTCTGTGGAGAGTTTGAAAAAAACGAAGGTGATAAAAATCGAGCTGGTCGATTTTTTCGGAGACTTTGATTTTTTACATTCCTTTGGGTTTAAGTCAAAAGAATATTTCACCCATATTCTCGACTTAATCCAGTTCGATTCAGATGATCCTTTCAAAAACTTCACCCGGGAGAGAAAAAAGGCGGTAACCCAGTCCCGTAAAAGAGGGGTGGAGGTTGTGGATATCCAGACCGAGGAAGAGGTGAAAAGATGTTATGAGCTTACTCTTTCGACCTACAAAAGGTACCGGATGAAAAAGCCCAAATACCCCTTTTTACTATTCAAAAACATTTTTAACCTGAAGGAAAAAGAGAACCTTTTAAAATGGGTGGTGGCAAAGAAGGAGGGTAAGATAGTTGGTTCTCTGATAAATTTCTGCTTTAAGGATATGGTTTTTGCCTGGGAGGGTGCATCGGACTTCGAGTATCAGAGCTTTCGTGCTAACGATGCTTTAAGGTATTATTCGATCCTCTGGGCTAAAAAGAAGAATTTCAAGATATACAACCTGGGAGCTACTCCCAAAGGGGCATCGGGGATGTTAAGGTACAAGGATTCCTGGGGAGCGAAAAAGAGATATTATAAGATCTGGGAGTGGGAGAGCTTTTGGGGAAAAATCTTAGGGAATGTCAGAAGGTTGTTTTGAGAGGGGGATTGTATCAGATACAAGTTTCAGGATGCAAGATTCAAGACTCAAGATACAAGTTAAACTGATCTAAAATGAAAAGAATCTGTTTTCTTGCGGATGCGGTAAGCACACATACTAAAAGATGGGTGAACTACTTTGTGGAAAGGGGGTATGAGTGCCATCTGATTTCCCTTGAAGGGGGCCAGGGAATAGAATCGAAGCTTTATCTTTTAAACTCCAGGGTTTCCCTTCCCGGATTAAAATTCGTTTTTGTCAGAAAAGAAACTGAAAAGATAACGGAGGAGATCAAACCCGACCTGATCAATGCTCATTTCGTTATAAGCTATGGTTTTCTGGGAGCTATGATAGAAAAAAGACCTCTGGTGGTATCCTGCTGGGGTTCGGATATCCTGCTTTCCCCCCATAAGTCCTTTCTGCACAGGCTCAGGGTGAAGTACGTTCTCAAGCGGGCTGACCTTTTTACCTCGGATGGTTTTAATTTGACAAAGGCTTTAGTCGATTTAGGTGTGAGCCAAGAAAAAATCATCACCTCGCCAATGGGAGTTTCTAAAGATCTACTATCCCTGGAGAAAAAGAAAGACAAAGACTCAATAATCGTTTTAAGCCTGAGGCGTCTGGAGCCTATATATGATTTAAAAACTTTAATCTATGCGATTCCCTTGGTTTTGAAACAGACTCAAAAACCAATGAAGTTCGTGATCGTGGGAGAGGGTTCGGAGAGGGTTCGACTTATGAAATTGGCTCACACCCTTGATGTTGAAGATTATGTAGTTTTTAAAGGAAGGGTAACTCAGGAGAAGCTTTTAATACTTTTTGAAAGTTCGGATATTTATGTATCCACCTCCCTTTCGGACAGCACCTCGGTTTCGCTTCTGGAAGCCATGGCAGCGGGTTTGACACCGGTTGTCACTGATATCCCTGGTAACCGGGATTGGATCAAGGACGAAAAAAACGGATTTTTGTTCTCCCCTGATGATCATAAGGATTTAGCACAGAAAATTATCCGGTTGACAGGTAATCTGGGAAAATATGATTTTTTCAAAAAGGAAAATAAAACTATTATCGAAAAAAAGGCTTTATGGGAAGAGAATATGAGGTTGGTTGAGAACAGGTTTTTACAGCTCTGTCAATGAGATGGTGGAATAGTTCTGGGAAGGTATATGTGTTGTCATTGCAGGTTAGAAAGGCTTGTCAAACTTTTGGGGATTGCTTTGGCAAGTTTCCTCGCTTACCCCCTCGCCTTCGCTCAGGATTCTGGCTCGGGACTCGCCCCGCAATGACAGAACGTCGATTGAAAGCATTTTTTGGAGACCTCAGTGATATAAATACTTTGGTTCGTTGAAATTTAGAGAGCAGGTTGTAATGAGTGTAGGCAAAAAAAAGGTTTTGGTTATCTCCTATTATTTCCCTCCCCTGGGTATGGCCGGGGTGCAGAGGATGGCTAAGTTCGTTAAATACCTTCCAACTTTTGGCTGGGAACCTGTTGTTTTGACTGTTAAAGATATAGAATATTTTGCCAAAGACCCCTCCCTTCTGGATGATATTCCCAAAGACATAAAGGTATTTAAAACCGGATCTTTTGACCCTTTGAGAGTTTCGCTCCTTTTGAAAAAGCTCTTCAAAGAAAAAAGGAATTCCAAAAGAAAAGCTACTTATACAAAGGGATTCTCTTTGCTTGCACCCTGGATTTTTTTCCCGGATTCAAAGATAGGGTGGCTTCCCTTTGCTTTGGCAAAAGGCTTGAGCATAGTGAAAAAGGAAAAAATTGATTTGATTTTCTCTTCCTCCCCTCCTCCGACAGCACATCTGGTGGCTCATTATTTAAAGATCCTAACCGGCAAAAAATGGGTGGCTGATTTCAGGGATCTGTTGTTCGGCTATGGTTACAAGCACTGTCCAACATTTTTTCACAGGGTCTTAAAAGAAAAAACGCAGAGAGTGATTTTTAAAAACTCAGACAGGATTATAACAGAAAATGATAAGATCGCTGATAGAGTAAAAGGGAGGAATTTTCGTGTTTGTGACATAGATGTCATTCCCAACGGATATGACCAGGAGGATTTCTCTTTTCAGCCAGAAGAGAAAAAAGAATATTTTAAAATAGTCTACTGCGGGAGTTTAAGCCCAGATTCCAAGCCTGAGCCATTTTTTGGAGCTTTATCTGATCTGATAAAAGAGGGAAAAAGTAAAGGATCGAAAATCAAATTTGTACACGTTGGAAACTTCTTTGGAATAGATCTGGATCATTTAGTTAAGAAATATCGGTTGGCTGAATCAGTCCTAAGAGTTGGTTACCTTCCCCATAAAAGAGCTTTAAAAGAGATGACCTCGGCTGACCTTTTGCTTATTTTAGTTTCCGAGGAGAAGGATAGTGAAAATATAATCCCTGGAAAGATCTTCGAATATCTTTATTCAAAAAAACCCATATTGGCGGTGGTCCCCCCTTCCGGTGCTATCGGGGAGATGGTTAGAAGATTCAAAAGGGGCAGGGTGATTTCACCTAAAAACACAAACGAGATCAAAGAGGCGATTCGGTCTTTTCTTTTAAGGAAAGAGGAACTTCCCCTGTTAGAGGAAAAGGATATTATGATTTTCCAAAGAAGATATCTGACCTCAAGATTAGCTCAGATCTTCGATAACCTTTTGGGTTGATTTGAAAAATTCATATTCACAGATAAATCTGTGATTGCAAGAACATGAAAGAAGAAAAAAAAGAACCTGAGCTCTCGATTGTCATCGTTACCTGGAACTCGGAGGAGGTTATTAAAGATTGTCTGGATTCGGTCTATTCGCAAAAGGATGATCTGGATTTTGAGGTGTCGGTCGTGGACAATGATTCTTACGATGACACCAAAAAAATCATAAGGGAAAATTTTCCACAGGTTGACCTGATCACCAACAAAGAAAACTCAGGATACTCCATTGCAAATAACCAGGGGGTTGAAAAATCAAAAGGAGAGTTCGTTTTGCTTTTGAATCCGGATGTTAAGCTTATAAGTGGTTTTCTTTTGAAGAGTTTAGATTTTATGAAAA
>LJUW01000096.1 GCA_001304315.1 candidate division Zixibacteria bacterium SM23_73_2
CTTGGAGGGGATGTATCTTACCGACGATTATTCTGATCCTGTCAAATGGTCTATTCCGGATACGGTGATACCTCCTTATGGGCATATTCTGTTCTGGGCAGACGCTGAGGAGAGCGAAGGACCTTTGCATACCAACTTCACCCTGGACCAGGGTGGAGAGGTTATCGGCTTATTCGAGATCCAGAGGTCTTCGGTTATTACCGTGGATTGGGTGGTTTACGACGCCCAATATTCTGGCAGCTCATATGGTCGCTGCCGGGATGGAGGGATTGATTGGGGATTTTTCTGGGGTGATGATGCTTCACCCTGCTTTGCCAACTATATCTGCGGGGATGTAACAGGCGATTGCGGAATGAACCTGTCGGATGTGATCTGTCTGGCGAGGTACGTTTTAGAAGACGGGGATCCGCCGCCGGACCCGATCTTTCGGGGTAATGCTGACGGGGAGAATGGCATCGATATATTGGATGTGATATATATAGTGAAGTATTACCTTAAAGGTGGTCCTGCTCCGCAGGATTGTGAAAACTGACTCCCAGGATTACTTTAAGTTTTTTAGATTTATTTCGATTGCTGGTACGGTATCTAACTTGTTGCCTGACTTTCAAATAAGCTATAATTCAAAAGGCTTTTAGATTTAAGCTAACTTTTTTTAAATCAATTATAGATTTCTTTTAATATCCCTTAAGATTTTCTGTTTTTTTGCCTATATTAAATATAGACTGTGGCTTGGATAAAAAGGTGTTTATCCAGAAAAAACTATTATGAAAAAATTTCTTTGTTTTGCAATTCTGATTCTTTTAGTTTTTCCCCTTTCCTGCGGTAGGAAGACAACCAGGGTGGACACTGTCCCCCCAAGCTGCGAGATAACCTTTCCTTCAGATAATTATACCGTCCCAGCTGACTCAAATGCGATAGAGATAAGAGTGGATGCCGAGGATAATGAGAAAGTAGCCAGGGTGGAGTTCTACATAGATTCGGAGCTGTCCTATACCCTTACCCAATCTCCCTGGAGATATAGGTGGGTAACTGTTTTGTATGATGATTCCAGCTCCCATACGATTTTTGCTGTGGCTTATGATGAAGCTGAGAATTTCGACTCATCCTCTACAGTAGATGTGTTGGTTAGGGTAAAGCCCGGGCTTCATTTTGTGGGACAATATACTGCGTCTGTTGGAGCTCATGACCTTTTTGTTGATGACCACTTCTTATACGTTGCCTACGAAAATCAGGGAATCTGGATATTGGATGTTCAAAACCCTGCATATCCACAACCCATCGGGCAATATAACACTGACGGAAAAGCCAACGGTATTTTTGTGTCCGGGAGTCATGCTTATATAGCGGATGGAACCAATGGTCTCCAGATAGCCGATGTTACCACTCCTTCAGATCCTCAGCAAGCAGGTTGGTTTTCTGCAGCAGGACAGGCGAAAAACGTTTTCGTATCAGGAAGTTATGCTTACGTGGCTTTTGGATTGGGAGGGCTTCAGATCGTGGATGTCTCACAACCTCAAAATCCGGATTCAGCAGGAAGGTTTTTGACCCAGGAATCTTTTGAGGACGTGTATGTTTCTGGCAGCTATGCTTATCTTGCAAATGGCTCAAGGGGGATACAGATTTTGGATGTATCAAATCCCTCAAGTCCAGAATCAGTTGGCTATTCCCAAACTTATGGATTTGCCCAAAAGATATTTGTTCAAGGGAATTACGCATATGTTGCTGCGAAGGCTGAAGGATTATACATTTTCGACATATCTAATCCAAAAAATCCATATCAGGTTGGAAATTACGATGTGACCAGTATTGCTTATGGTGTTTTCGCCAAAGACACCTTGGCTTATGTTGCTTATGGGAATGAGGGTTTGCATATTCTAAATGTAAAAAATCCACAAAGCCCAAAGTTTGTAGCTAAATACAAAATTGAAAATGTAAATTGCTACGAGGTGTTTGTTCATAATAAGTTGATCTTTTTAGCATACGATACTTCGGTGTTAATCCTCCGTTTTACAAGTAAATAGCATTTTAATATTTATACTGATCTTTTTTGAAAATTTACTCTAACAAAAATTTGGTTTGAGACGATATAACAGTTAGAAAGAACTATATAAAAAATAAAAATAGATAGGAGGGAATCTTTTTATGATTCAGATCAGCCCTAAAACAAAAAAGGTCAATTTTACCATCTCGGATCTGGATGCCAAGAAAGTGTTTTTGGTGGGTGATTTTAACAGATGGGATGAGAAGAAGCATCCGATGAAAAAGCTCAAGGACAAAAGGTGGAAGCTTGAGGTTAAACTGCCTGCCGGTGAATACAGATTCAAATATCTGGTTGACGGAAACTGGATCAACGACCCTGTTGCCCATAAGTATGTCCCCAATATTTATGGGGGAGAGGATTCGGTAGTGGTTGTTCCTCAACCAACAAAGAGGTAAAGTCTTTTTTAAATCTCTCAGGGATTTTTACTCTCTTAGGGCTCCTATCATTTTTAGGAGCCTTTTTATTTCCGATTTAATTGACTTTACTTTTTTCGCCTTTATATTACAATTTTTGGTAGCGCAATTTTATATGGGCACCAAGATAATGCCCTGATACAAGATGGCAGATATAATATTAAAAGAAGTTACCAAGACATTCGGTAAGGATAGTCAGGTTCTTGAAAATATCAACTTGGAGATAAAGAACAAAGAGCTTTTCACCATAGTTGGTCCCTCAGGATGTGGCAAATCCACCCTCTTGAATCTCATCGCTGGATTGGAGGATTTGAGCTCAGGGGAGATATACTTCGACCAAAAAAGAGTCGATCACCTTCCACCAGCCAAAAGGGACGTGGCTATGGTTTTTCAATCCTATGCTTTATATCCCCATAAAACCGTGTTTGAGAATTTGGCTTTCCCCTTGATGATAAAAAAATATCCTAAGGAGAAGATCAAAAGCAAGGTAAAAGAGGTTGCCGGACTCCTTGAGATAGAAGCTTTACTTCGGAGAAAACCCAAACAGCTTTCCGGGGGCCAGCGCCAGAGGGTGGCTTTGGGACGGGCGATGGTGAGAAAACCAAGGGTTTTTCTTCTGGACGAGCCCTTATCCAACCTGGATGCCAAGCTCAGGGTTTACATGCGTTCGGAGTTGAAGAGACTTCATTCCGAGATAAAAACCACCATGGTATACGTTACCCATGATCAGGCTGAGGCTATGTCCCTTTCTGAAAGGGTGGCGATTCTTCACCACAAAAAAATTCAACAATGTGACAAACCTGAAATCATATATAATTATCCCCAGAACAAAGTGGTGGCTGAATTCGTGGGCAGCCCACAGATGAACTTCCTTGAAGGGGAGATAGTTGAGAAGGAAGGTGGTTTTTTCATCAAGTTTAATCCAGAGGATTGGTTTCCTCTCTCAAAAGAAGCATACAACTTTTTTGACGGGGAAGTTTTTTTTGGAATAAGATCGGAGGATGTAATTTTAAATCAGAAAGAAGAAAAAGGATTTTTCAAAGGGGAGATTTTTGCCACCGAGCCTTTGGGCGACAGGACCTATGTGGATATTATCTGGGGGGATAATAAATTAAAAGCTCAGGCCAGATCCGATTTTCGGGGAAAGGCTGATGAATTTATATATTTTTCATTTGAGTCTGAAAAGATACATCTTTTTGACAGAAAGACCGGAGAGTCTTTAAGAAAAATCCCTTAAATACAAGTTAGAAGATATAATTATTGGTTACCCCACCTTACCTCCCTGGCCGTGCAAGCAGGGTGGGATTTTCTTGATGCATTGGCATTAGGAAATGCCGATGCCTGTTAGCTTCGGGAATTCCCATTCCCGAAGCATCGAACGGTTCTCATCCCTCAAATCGTAAACCACCTTGCCTCCCTGGTCGGGCGGGCAACCTGGGCTACTACTTGTCTTTTGAAAAGAAGTTGTTTGCTTTTACTTGGATCACCTGGATTTATATTTTCTTACTTTACCCTTGCAATTTCAAAAATTTTTGATAGGTTATTAAAAAATGCAAAAATAAATTTTTGCACTCCAAAAAAGTCATGAAGAAAAAGTTATTAATAGGTATAACCATGGGAGACCCTGCTGGGGTGGGTCCTGAGGTTGCGGTTAAGGGAGTCTCAATTAAAAGGGTTAGAGCTGCCTGTGCTCCTGTTATCTTTGGATCATATGAGATAATAAAGAGATATGCTAAGAGGTATGTTAAAAATGCCAGAGTAGAAAAGGTTCTTTCTTTTAACAACTTAAAGAACTCCCCTGAGGTAATAAACGTTTATCCCAGCACAGTCCTGGATCATAAGAAGGTTATAATAGGGAGACTCAATAAAATCTCGGGAAAGATGGCAGCGGAATCTTTGGTCTCCGCTGCTAAGATGGTATTGTCGAAAAAAATCGCTGCTTTGGTCACCGCACCTTTGACCAAGAAGGGACTTTTTTTAGCCGGGTTTAAATTCCGGGGTCACACTGAATTTTTAGCTACCCTCTCCCGCACCAAAGATTACGCCATGATGTTCATCAGCCCGGAATTGAAGGTGGCTTTGGTCACCACCCATCTGCCATTATCTCAGGTGAGCAAAACCTTGACTCCCAATAAGATAAGGATTAAAATAGAGCTGGCTCACAGAATGCTCAAAGAAGCTTTCGGGATAAGAAATCCCAAGATCGCAGTATGCGGTTTGAATCCCCATGCTGGCGAGGAGACCCTTTTAGGAGTGGAGGACCGGAAGATAGTTTTACCGGCGGTAAGGTCTGCCCAGAGGAAGGGACTTAAGGTCTTTGGTCCCATTCCTGCTGATTCTGCATTTTCACCGGGTGTCTCTTCCAATTATGATTGCATAGTTGCCATGTATCACGATCAGGGCATAATCCCCTTGAAGACCAGAGGATTGGGGAATGCGGTGAACCTCACCTGGGGCTTGCCCTTTATCCGCACCTCCCCTGACCACGGCACCGCTTTTAACATCGCCGGGAGGGGAAAGGCGAATTCCGCCGGAATGGTCAACGCCATTATTTTAGCAGCCCAGCTAACCAGGGAAATCGAAAATTTAAAATTAAAGAAGAAGAATTAGATGTACGCTTTCGAAAAAGTTTTAGATCAGGATCTGGTGAAAAAAGTCCTTTCCGGAGCTCTGGAAAAAGGGAAGTTAGCCCATGCTTATCTTTTCTACGGAGTGGAGGGGGTGGGGAAGTGGGCCATGGCTCTGGAGCTTGCTAAGGCGGTCAACTGTGAGGATGAGAAGACAAAGCCCTGCCAGAAGTGTACCACCTGCAAAAAGATATTCAAACTTGTCTATCCGGACGTGAATTTGATCTTTCCTTTACCCCCCCTGGAGGGTAAAAGCGGAAGCCAGAGGGCATCGGAGAAACAGGAGCTAATACAGAAAATAAAGGAGGCCAAAATATCCGATCCCTATGATGAGGTGAGGTTTTTTAAAAAGACGACCATCTCAGTGGATGATATAAGGGAGATGATAAGATATCTTAACCTCAAACCGGTGGAGGGTAGAAAAAAGGTAGTGATCATAAAGGAGGTTGAGAATCTTTCCCACGGAGGTGCCAACTCCATTTTAAAAGTTTTAGAGGAACCTCCGGGCGAATCCCTTTTGATTCTGACCGCAAGAGGAGTCGACCGGCTTTTGCCCACCATAATATCAAGATGCCAGCTTTTGAAATTCAGTTCGGTTCCCTCGGATATCATCCAGGCTGAACTGAGAGAAAGATTTAAACTTAGCTCAAAGAAAGCCTCAAATGTTGCGAATATATCTAAAGGAAGTCTGGGCAAAGCAATTTATCTGGCTCAAAAAAAAGGAGAGTTTGCCCAGAAGAGCGCAAAAAAGTTTTTGAAGCTCTGTTACGATGATGGGCTAAAAGAAACAATAGATTTCGTTGAGAGCGTTTCTAAGGAATATACAAAAGATGAGGTCTTGGAATTATTGGACGGCTGTATTTTGGTTTTCAGAGATCTGTATCTTTTTACCCAGCTGGGAAAAGAGGGAAAAACCCTGGATGAGGATTTGGAGAAACTTAAGGTTTTCTTTGATTCATTAAGACAACTCGAGCTGGCGATAAGGGAAGCTGAAAGGACAAGAAGAGCAATCCAGCAGAACGTCAGCGTGGTTTTGGCTTTGTTGGCGTTTTCGTTTAAGTTGAAATACAAAACAAATTAAAAAGATATGCCTAAAATATATCTGGTGGAGTTCAAAGGAACAAGGAAAGGGTATTATTTAAATCCCAAGTATTTCCCGATGGAGAAGGGTGATTTCGTGGTGGTGCAGGTGGAAAGGGGGGAGGATATGGGAAGGGTGAAATTCTGGGTGGAAAGGGACGACCTTTCTTTTTTGGGAGATAAGCGTTTGAATATAGTCAGAAAGGCAAATGATAAGGATATGGAAAATCTTTCTGCAAACCGGGAGAAGGAAATGGAAGCTTTGAAGGAATGTAAGAAGATGGTTCTGGAGAGAAACATGGAGATGAAGCTGGTGGACTGCGAATTTCAGTTCGACCGAAACAAGGTCACCTTCTACTTTACCGCTGACAAGAGGATCGATTTCAGAGAGCTGGTCAGAGACTTAGCCTCGGTTTACAAGACCAGAATCGAATTGAGGCAGATAGGGGTCAGGGATGAGGCGCGGAGGATGGGAGGATACGGTCCCTGCGGGCTTAAGATTTGCTGTACAACCGTCCTCAAGGACTTCGAGCCCATATCCACCCAGCTGGCCAAGGAACAGAATCTGCCCATGACCCAGTCCAAGATATCGGGTAACTGCGGAAGGCTTTTGTGCTGTTTGCTTTACGAAAAGGGATTTTACGAGGAGACTTTCCCCCTTTATCCCAAACTGGGATCTGGGTTTCTCACCAAAAAAGGGGAGGGAACCGTTGAGAAAATAAATCTCTTTAAAGGATACATTGTGGTGAAGCACGAGGGGGGGGAGGAGGAGAAGGTCACGTTAGCCGAGATAAGAAAGAGAAAAAGGAAAGACAGAAGAAAAAAACAGAGGATAAAAGAAGAAGAGGAAGAACTTGAAAGGTAAATCGAAAGGTTCAAAAGAGAAAACTAAAAGTTTTTTTCTTACCACCCCGATATATTATGTTAACGACCGCCCTCATATCGGTCAGGCGTATACTACTATAGCCACCGACGTTCTGGTGGGCTTCAAAAGACTGGCTCAAGGAAAATCCTTCTTTTTAACCGGCACCGACGAGCATGGAAGCAAGGTCTTCGAGTCAGCTCAGAAAGCCAATCTGGAAACCCAGAATTTCTGCGACGTAAACAGTGGCTATTTCAAAAAGCTCTGGGAAAAACTGCAGATCCGATACGATTATTTCGTGAGAACCACGGATAAAAGACACGAGGAGGCGATTGGAGTTTTTCTGGAGAAACTTTTCCATTCGAAAACGGAGAAAGGCGAGCCGGTTATCTACAAGGGTGAATATAAAGGTCTTTACTGTCTAGGGTGCGAGAAGTTCATAACCGAAAAGGAGCTGGTGGATGGTCTCTGCCCTGATCACCAGAGAAAACCCCAGGTTTTATCTGAAAAAAATTATTTTTTCAGGCTTTCAGCTTACCTTCCCCAAATCAAGGAGAAGATATTAAAGGATGAAATTAAAATTCTTCCGGAGGAGAGGAAAAAGGAGGTTTTAGGTCTTTTCAAACAAAATTTGGAGGATTTCTCCATCTCCAGGGAGAAGGTCAAGTGGGGGATAACCCTTCCCTTTGATCCGGGCCAGAAAGTATACGTTTGGGTGGATGCTCTGCAGAACTACATCACCGCAATCGGCTATGGTGACGA
>LJUW01000028.1 GCA_001304315.1 candidate division Zixibacteria bacterium SM23_73_2
CATCCTCCGTTCCTCCAACCCTTAAAAAGCTTCGCTCCTCCAAAACCCTTAAAAGTTTCACCTGGGTCTGGGGAGGGATCTCGGTCACCTCGTCTAAAAATATGGTTCCCTTATCTGCCCTCTCGAAAAGCCCTGCCCGTCTGGATATGGCACCGGTGAAAGCTCCCTTCTCATGACCGAAAAGCTCGGATTCCAATACCCCCTCTGCCAGAGCCCCACAGTTGGCAGCAACGAAAGGTTTTTCTTTTCTCTGGCTGTTTCTATGTACTGCCCGGGCTATGAGTTCCTTTCCAGTTCCGCTCTCCCCGGTCAAAAGGATGGTTATATCGGTCGGAGCTGCCTGCAGAACCGCTTCGGCAATCCTTTTCAGCTCGGTCGATTTCCCAACCAGCCCGCATGATCTCAAAAAGCTTCTCTCCCTTGAGGCTTTATTTATTTTCAGGTGAAGTTCCTCTTTATCCAGAGGAAATCCGATCACGTCGTCAGCCCCACAATTCTTTAAAGCTGTCTGATCACCGCTTTTCTCCAGGGTAACAAAGATTTCGGATTGGGGACTTTTCAAATTGATCTTTCTCAAAAGGCTTTCACAGGGTAAATCCTCTATCTCAGAGTCCAGAAGGATGAAATCGAAACTCTGTTCGTTCAAAAGTTTAAGAGCAAAAGCCGAACTCTCTGCCTCTTTTAGCATGAGGTTGGAGCCGCTTAAACTGTCTTTTGCCCTCTGGGCTAAATCCCTGCTCTTTGTTATTAAAAGGAGTTTTTCCATCTGAGATCTTTTTTCTGTTTACTTATAAATTTAAATACAAAAAACTCATCTGGCAAATTTTTTTCTTCTCTTACCCCTTTTTCTGAAAGGGTGATTTTCCTTTAAAAGAACGAAATCTATGAATTTGTTTTTCCTGTCCACCTTGGCCACCTGGACTTTAATTTTGTCTCCCAACCTGAAAACTTTTGCGGTATACCTTCCCTTTAGCTGGTGTCTTGCAGGGTCGTGGATGTAGTAATCATCCGAGATCGAGCTTAAGTGGACCAGACCCTCCGCCAGAATGTGGTCTAATTTAACCCAGAAGCCAAAAGGCTTTACCCCGGAGATTATCCCGTGGTAGACCTCCCCCAATCTCCTTTCCATATACTCAAGCTGTTTGAGCCTCAGAGATTCCCTCTCAGCCTCATCCGCAGTTTTTTCCCTCTCCGATGCGATTTTCCCGATCTCGGGCAAGGCGTTTTTCAACTCCAGCAACCTCTGGGTGGATAAGCTCTGGTTAATCAATCCTTTTAATATTCTGTGAACCAAAAGGTCGGGGTATCTTCTTATCGGAGAGGTGAAATGAGTGTAATGTTTGAAAGCCAGACCAAAATGCCCTATGTTTTTAGGCTGGTAGCATGCCTTGGCAAGCGAGCGTAAAAGAAGCTCGTTTATAAGCTCCTCCTCCGGTTTTCCCTGAACCGTTTTTAAAAATTTTTGAATCTGTTTGGGTGTCAAGCCGTCATCCAGATCGCAGTGATAACCCAGATGGGAAACGAATTCACCGAAGGATTCTATCTTCTCTTTTTCCGGCTTTTCATGAACCCGGTAAAGGAGAGGAATTCTGTGCGAGGTGAGATGCTTGGCCACGGTTCTGTTGGCTAATAGCATAAACTCCTCGATCAGTCTGTGACTTTCCAGCCTGGCCACCTGATATATGTCCAGAACCTCTCCCTCCTCTCCCAGAACTACCTTAGCCTCCGGAAGATCGAAATCCAAACTTCCCGATCTCATCCTGTTCTGGTATAAAACCTTGCTTAAATTTAGCATAAGATTTAAATCTTCCTCCAAGCTAATTAAATCCCCTTCACTTTTCTGGGTATCGAAAAATTTTTGCACCTGTTGATAATTCAGTTTTGCCCAGCTTTTGATAACCGATTCCACTAAATCGTATTTTATAACCTTCCCCTTTGGGGAGATCTCCAGAATACAGCTCAAGGCTAATCTATCACCTTTGGGTTTCAAACTGCAGATCTCATTGGAGAGCTTTTCCGGAAGCATGGGGACAACCCTGTCGGAAAGATATACGCTGGTTCCTCTCCGGCAAGCCTCCTGGTCAAGCTTGGAGTCCTTTTGAACGTAGTGGGATACATCAGCTATGTGAACCCCCAAAAGAAAGTTGCCCTCTTTTGTCTTCTCCAGAGAAACCGCATCGTCATGATCCTTGGCATCATAAGGATCGATGGTGAAACATCTCAATCCTCTCAGATCGATCCTTCGCCTGAGCTCTTTCACATCGATTTTATCCTTAAGCTCCTCCGTCTCTTTTATGACCTCATCGGGAAAAGAATCGGTCAATCCGAATTCCGCCATCAAAGACAGAACCTGAACCTCCGGATCAGTGGAGTCCCCCAAAATCCTGACCACCTTACCCTGGGGATTTAAATGAAGATCTTTTGTATCCTCAAGCTCAGCGATTACCTTCTGGCCCAATCTGGCGCCTTTCGAATCCTCCTTGGCAACGTATATCGCCTTCAATATCCTTGGATCATCCGGCTCAATGTAGGAAAAATGTTTCTGCTTTTTATAAGTCCCCACTATTCTCCTTTGCGTTCTCTCTAAGATTTTTATTATCTTTCCCTCCGGATTCTCCCCTTTTCTTTTCCCTTTGATCCTCACCACAACTCTATCGCCATGAAGAGCTTTATTTGTATCCTGGGGATTGATGAAAACCTCCTTGTCATTTTCGGCAGACACAAATCCGAATCCCTTTCTGTTGGTGGAAAGGGTGCCCACAACCAAATTCATCTTCTCCGGCAGACCCAGCCTGTTCTTTTTCAATTTGACCACAGTCCCTTCCATTAAAAGCTCCTTTACCATCCTTCTGAAGGCTCGGTATTTGGTCTCATCAATTCCCATCGCCCGGGCTAACTCCCTGATCTTTAAGGGACGGTATGTTTTCTCTGAGATGAAATTAAGTATCTTTTCCTTGTCTATCTCCATAACCTTTAAGAACTCCTTTAACAAAAATACATACACAAAACCTTCTGTCAAACAAAAAACGGAAATGTTTTTTTAATTATTAAAATCAAAAGACGCTTTTGATAAATATCTTTTGAATTTGAAGAGAAGATCAACCATCTACTCAATAAAAAAAGCCCCGCAGAAAGCAGGGCTTTTAAACGATATTAAACATTTCCCGAAATCAAATGTCCGGTTCCTCTTCCAGCATCCCCAGTTTCTCCTCCAGCCGGGGAAGCCCCTCCTCTTGCGGAAGATCCAAAAATCCTTCCAACGTCGTCCTTTTTCTCAGTCCTCTGTGCTCCATTTTCTTTCGTCCTTCCATTCCTTTGTGAAAAAACCTTTTCCGTTTTAAATCTTGCAGTTTATCCAGCTGCTCGGGAGTAAGAATCTCCTTCATCGCCAATCTCTGATCAACTCTGCTTTTCTGAAGCTTTACTTTTAGATCTCCCATCTCCTCTATCTTTCTGTAGATTTCCCTTCTGACAGGCTTTTCCTCTCTCATAAGGTCCTTAAGCTCCAATCTGGCTATCTTCAGATCAGCCTTAAGTTTGATTCTCTCCTTTTGAGAGTCTGTCCTCAGATCCCTCATCTTTTCTTTTTGCTGGTAAGTCAGCTCCAGCTTATCAGCTTTAAAGGGAGATTTTTGCTTTTGACTGTAGGAAAAAGAAAAGACCAAAAGGACCATTAGAAAAACTAAAGGGACAACTTTTAATAACTTGGGTTTTCTCATCTTGACACCTCCTTTAGGTTTTTGGTTTTTTTCTGTCATGGCAATATCATATAAATTTCTACTCATATCTCAATGCGTCAATAGGGTTCAGAAGCGCACCTTTGCGGGCTGGATAGAATCCAAAGAATAACCCCACAGCAAAGGCGAATGAGAAGGACAACAACACGGAGGTAGGAGTGATAATCGTTGACCATCCTGCATATCTACTCACCAGTTCACTGGCCATTATACCCATGAGAATGCCAATTGCACCTCCGGTCAGAGATACTATGACCGCTTCAATAAGAAACTGGCTGAGGATGTCACGTCTCTGCGCGCCAATTGCCTTGCGTATGCCTATTTCCCTGGTCCTCTCGGTAACGGAGACAAACATAATGTTCATAATACCGATTCCTCCAACGATCAGGCTGACCACGGCAACACTGGCCAGCAGCATAGTGAATGTGTTACTGGTTTCCTGCATGGTAGATAGGATTTCTGCTTGAGACATGATATTGAAATCATCTTCCTTGCCCTCTCTAATCTTGTGCCTTTCACGCAAAAGGGAGGAGAGCTCAGCTGATGCTTTATCCATAACAGCTTCACCCTTGGCCTCAACATTGATAATTGATACATAATCCACCCCGAATAGCCTTTTCTGCGCAGTTTTAAGGGGAACGAAGATGATATCGTCTTCATCCCTCCACCCACTGCCCCCTTTTTCGCTCATCACGCCAATAACCTGAAAGTTGCTACGCTTTATCTTGATGTATTGCCCTATGGGGTCCTCTTCTCCGAATAGTTCCTCCACCACCGTCTTCCCTAAAACCGCCACCCGACGCATGAGTCGGTCATCTTCCTCAGTCAAAAAAGAACCCTGGGCAACTGTGAAATTCCTCACTTCAGGATAATTCGGTGTCACCCCGTTTATGGAGGTATTGGTATTCTTATTTCCGAAAACCACCTGAGAATTTCTGGAATAATCTGCATCCACTTTGGCAACGGAGGGGCACTGCTGGGCAATAACCTGAGCATCCTCGTAAGTGAGAGAGGTAATGCTTCCACTGGCTGATCTTGCTGGTCCCCTTTGAGAAGCCCCAGGACGCACCATCAAAAGATTTGCTCCCAGCTGACTGATGCGTTCTGTGATTTGAGCACTGGCGCCCTGACCTATGGCTATCATTGTAATCACAGCGGACACCCCCACGATAATTCCAAGCATGGTCAGAAAACTGCGAAGTTTATTTGAAAAGATAGAAGACACTGCCATAGACAAACTCTCTATCATTTCAACCATGGAGAACCTTCTCTTTTTCTTCTCATTGCGTGCTGGTACAAAAGCCTGGCTAACCGCCTCTCCATCTGAGGTTTTCTTATCTTCTACAATCTCACCATCTTTCAAACGCATGATCCTTTGAGCATGGGATGCTACCGAATCGTCGTGCGTTATCAGAACTATGGTGATTCCATTCTTATGAAGTTCAGAGAGGATTGACATTATCTCCTGGCCGGATTTGGAATCGAGATTACCTGTCGGCTCGTCCGCAAGAATTATTGATGGTTCGTTTGCCAGCGCCCGGGCTATGGCAGCACGCTGTTGTTGTCCACCGGATAATTCCCTTGGTCTGTGATAAGCTCTATCTTCGAGATTTACCGCCCGTAGTGCATCGATTGCCGTCTCTTTTCGTTTATTATTGTTTCCCGAATATATAAGTGGAAGTTCGACATTGGACAGTGCGTTTAAACGAGGCAGCAGGTTGAAAGTTTGAAAGACAAACCCTATCTTCTCATTCCGAATATGGGCGAGCTGGGAATCGGAGTATTCACTCACATTTATGCCATCAAACAGATATTGTCCCTTGGTAGGAGCATCCAGGCATCCCAAGATGTTAAGTAGTGTGGACTTGCCGGAACCCGAGGGACCCATAATGGCAACAAATTCCCCATCTTCAATTTTAAACGAGGCATTTTTCAAAGCAGGGACCTTTATATCACCCATCTTGTAGGTTTTGCTGATATTTTTTAACTCTATCATCTCAACCTCCTCATCATCCTCATTTGATCCCGGACAGCATCTCTTTGGTTTGAGTCGCTCTCTATCCCACCTGGGATTATTAGCTCGCCTTCCTTTAGACCCTCGATTACCTCAAGCATCCTTCCGTCAGTGATGCCCGTTTCTATCCTACGAGGCACCGGCTTTTCTTCCAACACCATAACAAAGCTTTTGCCTTCTCTTTCCTTTACTGCACTTTTTGGAATCACCAGTACACTATCTTTTCTTTCCAGCATAAACTCTACGTTGGCTGTCATTCCTGATGCCCAGTGACGCGGCACTTTTAGAGGATCTACCATTATCTCGTAGACCACGACATCCGAGACCAAACTGCCCTCTCGGGAAATCTTGGTTACCCTTCCTTTCAGCCGTTCATCGGGATAAGCATCGAGCGTAATCCAGGTATCCTGACCTACTTCTATCTTGCCTATATCCACCTCATCCACTTCCACGCTGGCCACCAATCTGTCAGCAATTACGAAGAGGACGCTCTGGATAGAGACGTTCTGTCCCGGCTCACAGGAGCGAACTATTACTTCGCCGGATATTGAATTGGTAAGAGGTACCGGCTTGTAAGCTTTTTCTGCAATTTCATAAGCCATCTCAGCATCTTTGATTGCCTCCTGATCATTCCCCTTTTTAGCCGATTCCAGAGCTGAACGTGCCGCATCCATAAGTGCGATCCTATCCTCGCTGGAAATCCAGGCAAGTATATCACCTTTTTTGACTACATCTCCTTCATCCACTTCCACTCGGTCTATCCTCCCACTAACAGACGAACTAACCTCCACTCTGGTATAGGGTTCGATGGTCCCGGTGGAAAGGACCTTAATCTCTATAGAACCCTTTTCTACGCTAACCATCTGTAAATTTGGCTGAGCTGGATTATCGGAATTTCCTCTTCGCAAATAGAAAAATCCAGCCAGGATGATTATTACAAAAATGATTCCTATGAATAATTTTTTCATCAGCTCCTCCTTCCCCAGACCTTTTCTAATCTGGCGATAGAAACACGCAGATTATATAGAGCATTAACGTATCTGTTTTCTGCGTTGGTAAGATCGCTTTCCTTTTGTTGCAGGAAAAAATAAGATGTCAGCCCTTGCTCATATTGAAGCTTGGTTAGCTGGTACATTTCACGGGAAGCCTGCAGAGTTTTATCATTTACCTCAATGGTTTTCTCTGCGAGTTCCCAGCTGACCCAAGCCTGCTCAATCTCCTCCTCTATCTGCTGCTCCAGCTCAAAAATTCTTGCATTCTGATTCCTAAGTGACAAAGTAATCTCCTCCACCTTCGCCTTCCTCGAAAAACCCTCGAAAATAGGCAGGGACAGGCTTATCCCCACACTCCAACTACCTTGCTGGTCCATAAACTCGCTACCCTGCCATCCATATGACGAGGACAGGGAAATCTTGGGAAAATAGTTGCTTTTGGCTTGAGTAACCTGAGCTTTCAACACCTCGGTGTCAACCCTCTGAGAGCGAATATCTGGTCTTTGAGTTTTCGCCTCTTCAATTAGCCTATCCAAAGATGGAAACTTTATGTCCTCATCTTCATACCTTAGGGATACTTCAGCCCTTCTGGGTCTTCCAAGGAGAAAATTGAGCTCAATTTTGGCAAGGGAGAGATCCTCTTCTGCCTGAGTTTTATCATATTCTGCCTGTAATAGACTGGCTTCTGCTTCCTTCACTGCGGGAGAGCTCTCCCTGCCAGCCTCGTATTTCAATCTGATAAGTACCAGGTCCTCTTTTCGTCTTTTAAGGACATCCTCTGAGAGAGCAATCTGTTCCTGCTTCTGCAGGATTCTAAAAAAAGCCTCCTTTACTGAGAGAATCACTTCATCCTCTCCCTGACGATAATTCTCTTCAGCTATCTCTACTTTAGCTTTTGCAATCTTTACGCCAGCACGAATATTCCCTCCTTGGTATAAGGGACTGGAAACCCCGATGCTTGTTGAGTAGTTATCTCTCCTTTCACCTGAGGAGCTTTCATTGATTCTGTATGAACTGGAGAGATTTATGCTTGGATAATAGGATGAATAAGCAGAAGTTACACCTACTTGGGACTGTTCTATCGACGTTTTTAGCTGAATGAGCTTGGGATTATTGCCTCTTGCCAGAGAAAGGCAATCCTTTAGGGACAGATTTTGCTGGGCAAAAACATAACTATTGGAAGTCATCAAAAATAAGATCAAAAAATAAAAAACTCTAAGATTCACTTTATCCTCTCCTTTAGCCTTTGATCAAATCGTTCTTGAATATCATTTTCTGTTATCACAATTTTCCCTTTCTTTTTCTTTCTAATTGGACAAAAACCTTCGGAAAAAGTTTAAAGAAAAATATTTTATGTATGTCCCGAACTTTAGCAATATAGTTATGTCTGATTTTAATGGAATTTCATCTTATTGGTAATTTGATAAAAAATGTCTATTCTTTAAACACCCAGACTCCTTCCGCTTTTTCCCTTCTTTCCGCATCAAGTTGAAATACCAATTTCAAGAATTTCACCCTCTCGGACAGAATGGGATTTCCTGAAAAATCGTGCCTGGGGAAACAAAGCATCAAAATCTTTTGATTAACCTCCCATCCCTGGCTTTTTTGTAAGGGCTTGTATTCAGAGAAACTATCCATCTTCATTTGTCGAAAGGGTTGAGACTCCTCCATTATTTGCACAGGCTCATACTGATTACCAGCATCATCCTCAATGAAGACAATCCAGCGGTCGATGTCCAGGTGGATTTCGTTCCACATGGTACGCAGCTCACACCAGATTAAAAGATGGTTTTCAGGATCGTATCCCCGGTAATAGGAGCTGCGAAACTTTGCTTCTTCCTCTGGGACCATATCCAGAATTGCAGCGTAGTGCTTCAAACCAGCTTGAATGAGCATGCTATCCATCAAGGTAGCAGTAATCTGAAGAGGAAATTGGCTTTCTCCACCTGGTCCCCCAGCCATTGCAAAAGGGATGCTGAAATTCAAAGGTTTTCCTCCCATTTTCCCCTGACCAAAATACACCGTCCACTTATCCCACAAAGTCTGGAAGGACTCTTCCATCCCAGTAGAGCTTTTTGAATCGAGGACCGAGCCTACATATTTTTGAGAGGAAGGCACGGTGGCACAGGAGCTTAAAAATACCGGGATTAGAATCGGGATACAAAAAGCCACTGCCCACCGTACCATGCATCTAAGAGATCTGCACATCTATCTATCCCTGCTCTTGTGGTGGTAAGGCTAGCTTTGTTTTCACCCAGACCTCCTGCTTTTCCGGTGTCTGCGGACGGAAACCACCTCCAGGTCTGTTACCCCTACCACCACCACGGCCACCGCCTCCACCACCAGGAGGAACTCCCCTTCCACCACCCATCCCCTTCATCATACGCTGGCGCTCTTCCTTATCCATGCCGCCCCATTCCAATCCAATACCTATGGTTTGTCCCGGTGCTACGCCGAGAGCATGACTAAACACGCTGCTTTTCTTTAAAGGAATACTGAATTCATAGGTGTAGATATTCTGGGTATCGGCAAATGCCACAGCAGGACCGCTGCTACCATCGGCTGGTAATGCTATTCCCTGATCCTTTTCTTTATAGACAACGGTAACTTGATCGGCCATCGAAGTTTGCTTATCCATTAAGCGTTCTTTTTGCTCTGAGGTCAGCTTATCCCAGAATCCTCCTTTTCCCAGATTTTGCAAAACAGAAAGTGAGGGACCACCAGAGTAGCGAATTCCAAAGTCCTTGTTCTTTTTTCCGGAATTATCCAGCCAGAGAGTCACCCCACCCATCAGGATGGCTTGTGCCCATCGGGGATCGCTGAATCGAAAGATGACATATAGCCTCTCGGTGTCATTGCACAGCCCTAATTGCACCCCCATATCCTCAAAATAGCCAATCGATGTATTATCCCAGTCAGCTTGTTGACCATCGACCTCGATCGGCTTTTTTGACCAGCGAGCGGGCATCTTTTGAGTTTTGCAGTTTAAAATCAGGATCAGCCATACCAATGCTAAGAAAAGCAAAAACCTTACAATTGAGCTTTTGAAATGTTTTTGACTCATTTATTTCACTCCATTCTGTGCCTGTTAAAACTGGGGGTGACTGTAATAATCAGTCACCCATCCCAATCGGATAAAACCGGCTAAGACCTCTTGCTCATTTAAGCAGAATCATCTGGTTTGCCACGCTGTGAGGACCAGCTTCAATACGGTAAAAATACACTCCACTTGCCACTTTCTCTCCACTCTCATCACACCCATCCCAGATCACCGTCTTTGCTCCTTGGGTCTGATATTCATCCACTAAAACCTTGACCTTCTTTCCTTGAATATTATAGACGGTAAACTTAACATAAGAATCCTCAGGCAAACTGTAAGCAATCTGAGTCTGTGGGTTAAAAGGGTTTGGATAATTTTGAGCCTCAAGACCTGGCTGGGTGGACACTTTTTCAGAAGAAGTGTTTTCCGGTTCGTCAGGCAACTCGATTCCGAATCCCTCCAGCAATTCATCTATTGTAGCCCGAATCTCCTCGCGGGTGGCTCCCTGATTCCGCATCTCTCTGATCTTCTCCCGAACAGCTTCTCTTTGTTCATCAGTAAGCTCGGATAAGAAGCGCCTGTGACCTCCTCGATGCCTTTCACCCCAGTCATCGGGCAACTCAATACCGAACCCTTCAAACATCTCAGCCACCGCAGTATGAATTTCCTCACGAGTAGCATCCTGATTTATCATCGCTTCAATCTTATTACGAACAGCCTCCCTCTGCTCTTCGGTCAGGTTAGATAAAAAACGCATGTGGCCGCCTGGAGGTCCTTCGCCCCACCTCTCGGGTAACTCCACCCCATACCCTTTAAGCATCTCAGCCACTGCAGTATGAATCTCCTCACGGGTAACACCCTGACTTCTCATCTCCTCGATCTTATCCCGAACAGCTTCCCTCTGCTCATCGGTCAGCTCGGACAAAAAACGCATGTGACCACCCCGATGCCCTTTGCCCCACTTCTCAGGCAACTCCACACCGTAAACTTCAAGCATCTCAGCCACTGCAGTATGAATCTCCTTCCGGGTAGCACCCTGGCTCTTCATCTCATCGATCTTCTCCCGAACATCTACCCTCTGTTCTTCAGTCAGGTTGGACATAAATCTATTGACCCTATGGTCTCTGCTGCGCTGACCCAAAACATCGTTCCAGGGGCTGGCAAAGAGAAGTGCAAAAAACAAAAGAATTCCAACAGGTATGCGATACATTTTCATTTTTTCTACCTCCTATTTTACGGAAATCATCTTCTTTAGATTTCTCATTTCATTGTAGAACTTAACGAACTCACTGTTGATGAATTCCACCTTCAGCTGACTAACATCTTCATCGACTTCGAAAGTGAAGGTGCTTTTTGATTTTTTTTGATCCGATTTGATGAGAAGATAACCTTTCATTTTCAGATAGGCTGAAAATGCCAAATCATCGGTGGTGATATGATTGTTTTTGATTTTATCTGGTTTCATTCTCTTTTACACTCCACAAATTTAAGCTTTTGTGATCATCCCTCCATTTTCCCCCTTCTCACTTTCCTTATCATATCCTTCACCCGCTCAGCAAACCTCTCCTCAAAAAGAACCAGCCTGGCCTGCTGTTCCAAAGACAAAACCTCTTTTGCCTTAGAAAGGAAGCTTACCCTATTATTCTCAAACAAAATCCTGTTTTCCTCCAAATCATCCAAAGACGATTGAACCTTTTTTAAATCCACCTTCTCTTCGCTTAATTCATCCTCCAGCTCTTTTAAGATTTCCCTTTTCCTTTGCTCAAGCTCTTTCTGCTCCTTTTGAAAAGCGTTGAAAATAGACAAGAATTTCTCGGCCTCCTCATCGGAAAGGTCTAAAACCTCCAGAAGCTTCCACATCCTCATTTGCTCAATTCTTTCCCTGATCTCTTGTCCACTCTGGAACCTCCAATCTCCTCCATGAGGAGGTCTTTGAGCTAAAAGCTCATTACCGGATATCCAAGTAAAAGAAATCACAAAAATTAATATTAAATATTTTAACCTAAACATTTTTTCTCCTTCCCTATAATATCTTTGTTTGTTCAAGTTTCTCTTCAAGTATTAAAAGTTCTTCCTGAGTTAAATCATTCAAAATCGTTGAGACCTCGACCTCCTCCCAATATCTTTCCTCCAGCGCTTCCTTTAAAACCTCTGAGCTTTCCAGCTCATCCTCTGAAAAAACCAAGGCTAAATCCAAATCCTCCTCAGAGGACAAAAGCTCGGATAGCCTCTCGGTTGAGCCTTGGTATGAATAAAAAGTATAATATGTGTCTTGGTAATAAAGCGGTTTCACCTTACCTTTATGATCTTTGTTAAAAAGGAAAGTCCCCAAAAGTAAAATCATCAAAACCGTCGCGGAAAATGAGATAAGCTCCGGCTTGAAAACAAAAGCTTTTTTAGAAACTTTTTTACCCTCGATTCTTTTTCTCACCTCAGGTACAAAATTAGTCCAGAAAATCTCTTCCGGCTCTTCGGACTTCTCACTTTTCAGAACCTCGAATGTATTTTCAATCTCTTCAAACTCCAACCTGCATTGGGGACAGACCTGAAGGTGTTTTTCAACCCTCTCTTTTTCTTCGGGGGCTAAGTTACCCTCATAGAAATCAACCAAGAGCTTAAGTGTTTTTTTACAATCCATTATTTTCACCTACCGGTACTCGGACAAATATTTTTTAAGTTTCTTTACCGCCTGAAAATAATTAGATTTCACCGCCCCTTCGGTTTTACCGGTGATCTCAGCAATTTGACTGTGCGAAAGGTTCTGGTAATGCCTTAAGACGAAAACCTGCCTTTGTTTTTCTGGTAACTTCAGGATCGCCTGATCGATATCCTTTTGAATCTTAGATTTCTCCATTTCCTTAAGAGGAGAATCCTTTGAGGTCAGGGGCTTGGCAATCTCAAAGAAGGATACAAAGGATCTCAATTTCTTCTTCCGATTGTGATTAATGCAAGAGTTGATAGCAATTCTAAAAAGCCAGGTTTTAAAACTCGACTCCTCTCTGAAATCTTTTAATTTCCTATATGCTTTCACAAAGACCTCCTGGGACAGATCCTTGGAATCCTCTGTATTCCTTATCATCTTCAAGATCAATCTGAACACCTCTTTTTTATATTTGCATATCAGCTGGTTAAAAGCCTTCTGATCTCCATCCTTAAAGCTTTTAACTAAAACCCAATCCGAATCCCGGTTCATCTTTTCACTTATTTGGACAAAAAATCTTCAAAAAGGTTTAAAGGATTTTTTTGAATTTAAAGCGAGGTGAAAAAAAATACAAGGTTAAAACTTCTACCCCCTTCCCATGTAGGTCCTTTCGATCCCCAGAAGGATTCTCAAAGACATCGCTGCAGCACCCAGGGCTGCACCGATCAGAATGCCCCTTTGAACCGCCATGCTGGGGTAAGCCATAAGCCAATCGGTTGCAGATGGCAATCCCTTCCAGATGAATTGACCCAGAGGAGTTCTACCCATCATCACCACTATCGAGGTTAAAAGAAGGAGGGTCGCCTCCATCGTCCTGGCTCTGAAAGCCCGGTAAGCTGCCGAGGCAATGAAGAATGCCAGAATCGAAAACATAGTGGACATCATCGGTTTCTGAATATTGTGGAAAAGAAAATCGTAGGGAGTATCCTTCTGAGCCCCCCAGATTATGGCTGAGGCTGCCATGGCGAAAAGAAAGGTCAAAAGGACAACCTTATAGCCCCAGCCTTTTTCTTTTCTTTTTATGGCAACTAAATTAGCCCTGGTGATGTTCACTATACCCAAAAGAAGGGTAAACCCTCCCACGATGATCACCCAGGTTAAAAGTCCCTGACTGAACTTCACCACCCCCTTCTGGGGAACGAAGAATGCAAAGACCATAATAAATCCGGAAAGAAATGCAACAAAAGCTGGAAACTGACGTTTCATATCTTTTCGGTCATCTCTCCAAAAACAGTTTATAGAAAAATTCCTGATCCCAGCCCAGAGTGATTGCCACTGCACAAAAAGCTATGATCAAAACTAAAATGATCTTCATAAGGTCCTGGGCTTTCAGGCTTCCCAGAAGAACCGGTTTTTTGGAAAGATAGGCTGAGGCAGCATAAAGCTCCTCTCCCATCAGGGTGTAATCGCAGGAGGCGATGAAAAAGGGAAGCTGATGGGGATTGGCTGTTCCGGCTATCTGAATTGCCCCGGTTGACTGCCCGGTTTCAGCCAAAAGCAAAGACTCAGCATAAAAAGCTCCCATAAAGATGTTCGCTGCTGGTCTTTCCCTGAACATTATCCCGCTGACAGCAGCTACGTAAGCGAACTGTTCCCCGGCAACGTATTTGACCATATCCTTTTTGTAGCTATCCGGCTTGCCCGCATCCAGATAGGACTCTTTGACCACCTCCTGACCGGCTGCAAAAGCCATGGGATACAGAATGGGAACGATTAGCGGGGTATCATAGGTGGCGGTGATTTTGGCAACTCTCCCTAATATTGAGAGTCCGGCTATGGTCTGAATCTCATCGATCTCCTGAATTCCGGGGATAAACAAAACCGGTTTACCCATCTCAGTGGCTCTTCCCACAGCCTCCTCCACTGCTTCCATACCTCCTATCTTTCTTATAAAAAGTGGCTTTCCCAATTTAGCCCGACGAATATATAATATCACACTCAGGGAAAATACTGTCAAAAGAATAAACATGTTTATCCGGTCAGCCCTGAACCAGTTGACCTCAGGCTTAGCATAGTTGGAATAGGAAAGGCCGGAAATTAAATCTTTCTTTTTTGCCCGGACAGCATAAACGTATTCTACTGTATCGGATAACCCCTCATCTTCGTATTCGCTTATGTTATCCTCAACCAAGGCAACCTCTTGGTAAACCGAATCAGCTTTAGTCGCTCTCAAAATCTGGTAACCATCGATATCCCCCTTCACCCCCTTATCCTCAGGGGACAATTTCCAGGATATCCTTAAAGCTTTCCCTTCATCCAAAAGAACGTCTTCTGCCACCACATTGGATGGGGGTAAAAGTGTCTGAGTCTCTTGAGGTAAAGCTTTTGAGGATATAAACAGAAAAAATAAAATTAGAACTTTTATTTTTAAAATGGGAAAAAAGTTCATTTAATCTTTTTGAAGCTCTTTTTTTAAATAATCGATAATTTTAACCGGAGTAGGATCCGTTCGGTTCAAAATAGCCAGATACAAGCTTACGAAATCGCCTAACTGGATTAAAGAAAAAATCCTGGAAAGAAGATTGGTACCTTTGCTTTCAACTTCCACCACCTCCACTTTTTTGTCCTGAATTATTATTTTCACAATTCCCATTCTCTTTTCAATTCTCAGATAATCCCCCTCGTCCTTTAAAATAATTACTATCAGCTTGTCCTCCAAGCCTGAGAGTATATTCCAGCCCACCAATTCGTTATGATTGAACTCCGGAAAAACGTTGGAATATGCCAAAACCTTTGAGTTCTCGCACAGCTGACCTTTCCACCTGTATGCCACCACATCGAAAAAATCATTGGAGGAATAGATTATGGGAAGCTTCCCCATTATCTTCTCTGCCAGTTTTTTTGCAAGATTATCCTGTGTCTTTGTCTCCCATGCGTATAAAGACGCATTCTCAGACAAAAAATCCACGGTCTTTTGTATATCACCTCTTTTATCCGAACAGAATCCTAATTTTGAAAGAATCCAGAGAACGGGAACAAAGGAGTAACCCAAAGCTGCCCGGGGTTGATATCCAGTTGGAATTTTAATCAAAGAAAAGCCATCCTCTTTTGCTTTTTTTTCCAATCTCCCACCCGAACTCAAGCACAAGATCTGCGCTTTCTTTTTTTTGGCCTGATCATAGGCAGACAGAGTCTCCTCGGTGTTTCCGGAATAGCTGGAAACAAAAACTAGGCTATTCTCATTCACAGAATTGGGTAAAAAGTAATTCCTGCAAACATAAAAAGGAAGCTTTACCTGGTCAAAAAGATAAGATCTCACCAAATCTCCGCCTATGGCAGAGCCTCCCATTCCAGCCACTATGATATTATTAATTTTACCTGTATCGATCTCGGAGATATCAGCCGATTCTGCTATTTTTAAAGCATCCTCTAACTGCGAGGGAAAATTCAAGATCTTTTTATACATTCCCCCGGGATCGAATTTTCCCAATAGCTTTTTTTCATCTAATAAAGACATATTATCTCCTCGGCACCGAATCGTCTCTTGTAATCCTCCTCCAGAAGCCTTTTTATATGCTGGAGATCTGTGGTCTCCAATACCTTCTGGGCAAATTCCTTTGCCTGACTGAAATTCACCGACCTGACTATCCTTTTTATCTGAGGAATGGATAGAGGTGAGGTGGATAGCTCGTCGATTCCCATCCCCACCAGAAGAACAGTTGCCAAAGGATTGGCTGCCATCTCCCCGCACAGCCCCACCCAGATTCCATTCCGGTGAGCCGCTTCAACTGTCTGCTTTATCAGCCTTAAAACCGAGGGATGAAAGCTCTGGTAAAAATGGGCAACCCTCTCGTTGCCACGATCGACTGCCAGTGTATATTGAATCAAATCGTTGGTTCCGATGCTGAAGAAATCGCATTCGGTTGCCAATGAATCAGCCATAAGGCATGCGGACGGTATCTCCATCATTATACCTAACTCGATGGTTTGATCAAAACCGATTCCCTGGGACTCGAGTTCTTCCTTTACCTGATCTAAAACCGATTTAGCCTCCTTGAGCTCCTCCACTCCCGAGACCATGGGAAACATAATCTTGAGGTTTCCCCTAACGCTTGCTTCGAGCATAGCCCTAAGCTGGACCTTGAAAAGCTCGGGAACGTCAAGGCAGACTCGGATAGCTCTCCATCCTAAAAAAGGGTTAGCCTCCACCATGTCGGTCTTCTCCCCCGCGAATTTATCCCCGCCCAGATCGAAGGTCCTCAGGATCACAGGGTTAGGATACATCTTATCAACTATGGTTTGATACGCTTTTTTTTGTTCCTGGGCTGAGGGTAGCTCGGATTTGGCTAAATACAGGTATTCGGTACGGTAAAGTCCGATTCCCTCTGCTCCATATCTCAAAGCCTCCTCAATATCCTCGATTAGTTCGATATTCGCCTGTATCTCTATTTTCCTTCCGTCTTCTGTCTCACCGGGTAGGGACTTCAGCCTGAAAAGCTTCCTTTTCTGTTTCAGTAGGTCTTTTTGCCTTTTCTCATATTGGTAAACGGTTTTCTCCGTTGGCGAAAGTATAACCAACCCCCTATCACCATCTATGATAACGAAATCTCCCCGGTCTATTCTCCGAAGCGCATCCTTTAATCCCACCACCGCAGGGAATCCCAGGGATTTGGCCAAAAGAGCCACATGGGAAGTTCCTCCTCCCACCTCAGTGGCAAACCCGGAGATCTTTTCCTTTCTTATGTTAACCAGGTCACCCGGGGAAAGGGAATGGGCCATCAAAACCGCTTTCCTTTTTATTTTGTCCAAAGCTATTCTTCTTTTCCCCAGAAGATTGGATAAAAGCCTTTCGCTCACCGCCTCTATATCGTAGACCCTCTCCTTCAGATACTCGTCCCTGGAAGAGGAGATCGAATTCACAGTTTTCTCTATGGTTTTCTTATAAATCCATTCAGCGTTTATCTTCTCCTCCCTGATTCTTCTTTCCACCTCACCTTTAATCACCTCATCTTCTAATATCAGAAGCTGAGCGTCGAAGATCTTGGTCTGTTCCGGGTCAATCCTTTTACCAATTCTCTCCTTTATAACCTGGAGCTCCTCGTTGGTTCTCTGTAGGGCATTCTCAAATCTTTGGATTTCCTTTTCGACTTCAGTTTTTTCTAATCTCCTTTTTTTTATCCCGATCTCTTCCTTATCCAGAAGAAAAACCTCTCCCATAGTTATTCCCGGGGAAGCAGGTATACCTGAGAGCAAAATTTCTTTTTTCATATCTATTCCTCACCGAACTTCGATTCAAAAAGTCCGACCAACTCCTCCAAAGCCTGGTCCTCGTCTTCACCTTCGACTCTTATCTTGATAATGCTCCCTTTTTCCGCAGCTAAACCCATAACGCTCAGGATGCTTTTCCCGTTGACCACCAGATCATCTTTAATAAATCTTATCTCCGACTTAAACCTTGATACGCTTTTAACCACCATAGCTGCAGGCCTTGCATGCAGTCCTAATTTATTTTTTATCTGAACTTCTCTCTCAACCAAACTAACTCCCATTCTTAACAAACATTTTGCCTGAAAGCTGCTTAACCAAGCCTTTGAGCTCCAAAGACAAAAGGACGGTCAATGTCTTCGCTGTGCTCAGGTTTCCCTGGGTAGCAATCCGATCGACATGGGAGGGCTCCAGGGACAAAAGATAGTATATCTTTTTCTCATCAGAAGAAAGCTTTAATTTCTTTTCCTCTTTTTTTTCAGGGGAGAGTTTCAAAACACCCTCCAGCTCGGAAAGGATGTCCTCCACTGAGCTCACCAGCACCGCACCCTGTTTGATCAACCAGTTGGTCCCCTCCGATTTCCTGGAGCCGATGTTACCGGGAACAGCAAACACCTCTCTCCCCTGGTCAAGGGCATACTTTGCGGTAAGGAGGGCGCCACTTCTTTTGGGAGCCTCCACAACCACCACCCCCAGACAAAGTCCGGAGATCAAACGGTTCCTTTTCGGGAAATTCTCAGCTAAGGGCCTCGTTCCCAATAAAAACTCCGATATCAATGCCCCGCTCTCAGAGATTTTCTCCGCCAGTCCTCTGTGTTCCCGGGGATATACCAGATCCAATCCCGATCCGAAAACCGCGATGGTTCTACCTCCGGTCTCCAGAGCAGCCCTGTGTCCCACTGAGTCGATCCCCCGGGCCAGCCCACTCACCACCGTAACCTTCATCTGACTGAGTTCTCTGGCAATACTTTTGGCTATGGTTTTACCGTAATGGGTGGCCAGCCTGGTTCCCACTATGGCTATTGCCTTTTTATCCTCTTTTTTTATCTGTCCTCTGACAAAAAGAAACGGTGGAAAATCAAATATGCTTTTCAAATTCTCCGGATAATTGGAGTCTTTATAGGTCAGAAAGAAAAACCGGTTTTTTTCTAAAAGGCTCACCTGCTTTTCAGCCAGCCTAAAGTCCGCGTTTTTCTTGATATTCGATGCCAGCTTCCTCCCCACATCTGGTACCCGGGAAAGTTCTTCTTCGGAGGCTGAAAATACGTTACCCGGTGAGCCAAAATGCTCAACCAAACTAACGAATCGCCTGGGACCGATGCCCTCAACGGTCCAGAGGGCAATCCAGCGTTTTATCTCAGCAAAATCCAACAACCTTTTTTTCTCCTTTAAGTTCTTTTTCCAGAAGTTTCAAAAGCTCACCCACCCCTTCTCCGGTCAAAGCTGAGATCATTATTTGGGGGATATCCACATTCAACTTGATTTTTTTCTTCCTTTGTTCGGAAAGAAGGTCTATTTTGTTTAAAGCCACAAAAATCTTTTTCTTTAAAAGCTCCTGATCATAAAATCTCAGTTCTTTTTTCAGGGTGGCCAGTTGTTCTTCGTGATTTTTCTGGCTGACATCCAGAAGAAACAAAAGCAATTTGGTTCTTTTTATGTGTCTTAAAAATTGCAAACCCAATCCCTTTCCCTGGTGGGCTCCCTCGATCAAACCGGGAAGGTCTGCCACAACGAAACTGAAAAAATCCTCAGATTTCACCATACCCAGATTAGGTGAAAGGGTGGTAAAGGGATAGTCACCCACCTTTGGATTTGCCTCCGATATCTTAGCCAAAAGGGTTGATTTTCCCGCATTGGGAAATCCAACTATCCCCACATCCGCCAGCAAATTTAGCTCCAATGATATCTTTTTGATTTCCCCTTTCTCCCCGGACTCAGCTTTTCTGGGAGAGCGGTGGGTGGGGGTTTTAAAGGAAGCGTTACCTTTTCCACCTTTGCCTCCTTTAGCTACAATCTTCCTTTCGCCATCCTTAACCAGATCTGCCAGAACCCTGCCGGTTTCCATATCCTTAATCACCGTTCCCAGGGGAACTTTAATCAAAACATCAGCCCCCTTTCTGCCTGTTTTTTCTTTCCCCTGTCCGCCCTCGCCGTTTTTAGCCCGATAACTCCTTCTGTATTTGAAATCCCTCAGGGTAAAAAGACCCGAGGTTGTATGAAAAATCACATCTCCCCCCTTCCCTCCACTCCCGCCGTCAGGTCCGCCCTTAGGCACATATTTCTCCCTCCGGAAGCTCACGCATCCTCTTCCTCCATTTCCAGCTTTAACCGAAATCTCAGCGTAATCTACGAACATCTTAAAAATTTCTTAGATTTTCAAAAGGTTTAGCAAACTCTCCTTGAGCTGGTCTGGCTCCACCGCTGTTTGCAATCTTCCGCCATAAGCCAAAGAGACCTTCCCGTTCTCCTCGGAGACGCAAACCGATACCGCATCCGATTCCTCGGTTATCCCTATGGCAGCCTTGTGTCTCATCCCGTAAAGATGTCTATACTCCGGCTGTGAGGTCAGAGGGAGGGTACATGCCGCTGCCACCACGGTGTCTCCTCTGACCACCACCGCTCCGTCGTGTAAAGGGGTGTAGGGGGTGAAAAGGGTTACCAGGAATTCAGATGATACCTCGGCGTTAAGCGACTTTCCGGTGAGGATGAAGTTTTTCAACCCAACGCTTTTCTCTAAAACGATCAAAGCTCCGTAGCGAAGCTCGGACAACCTCAAAGCACCCTTGACTATCTCATCCAGGGTCTTCTGCTCCTCAAAACGGTAAAGCTTTCTTATCAGTTTACTGTGACCTATCTGAGCCAGAGCGCTTCTTATCTCCGGCTGGAAAAGAATCACCATCACGATAATACCCACGGTGGCGATATTGGTGATCAACCATTTCAAACCCTCGAGGTTAAACCAGTAGGCGCTGAATGAAATCAAAAATAAAAGAAAAAGCCCCGTCAGAATCTGGACTGCCCTGGTCCCTTTGACTAAAAGCAAGAACTGGTAAAAAAAGTATCCCACGATACTTATGTCAATTATATCTATTATCCCCAATTTCAAAAATCCAAATCTTAGAAGCTCCATAACTCAACAACCTTTTTTGATCGAATCGACTATTCTTGCCACCCTTTTGCTTTCCTTCACATCGTGTACCCTGATTATATTTGCTCCGTTTACTATTGCCACTGCCAGGGCAGCCAGGCTTCCCTCCAGTCTTTCGTTCTCTTGCAGTTCAAGTATTTTACCGATAAATGATTTCCGGGAAACCCCAACTAAAATTGGCTTGCCCAAGCTTTTTAAATCACTAAGTTTTTTTATAATCTCTAAATTGTCTTCCAATCTTTTACCGAACCCGATCCCCGGATCTATTATGATTTTGTTTTCGTCGATTCCCGATTCTTCTGCAACGTTTATTGCTTCACTCAGATAGCCGGTTATCTCTCCCATAAGGTTATCGTAATGTGGATTTTTCTGCATATCCTTCGGCGTTCCCTTTATGTGCATAAGCACAACCGGAACCTCATAATCTTTGATTACGTTTTTCATCCGGGGATCGAATCTCAAGGCGGATATGTCATTGACCATCGAAGCACCAGCCTCCAAAGCCTTTTTCGCCACCTCTGATTTATAAGTATCTATGGATAATGGAACATCAACCTCTTTTACCAGACCTTCCATAACCGGAATCACCCTTGAAAGCTCATCTTCAACTGAAATAGATTCAGATCCGGGTCGAGTGGATTCTCCTCCAATGTCGATTATGTCCGCACCCTCCTCAGCCATTTTTATTCCCTGCTTTATAGCCTCTTTTTTGTCAAAAAACTTTCCACCATCATAAAAAGAATCCGGAGTTACGTTTAAAACACCCATCAGGTATGTTCTCTGAGAGAAATCCAATTTTTGGTTTTTTATCTCAATTATTTGGTTTTCCGTTTTCAACATTTGGGAATCTCAATATTAAACATGTTATTCTATAGCCTTCAATAACTGCTAATCTAATCTTTGCATATGTTCGTCGTAATTTTTCTCTATTTCTTCTCCTAACCTTTCATAGAATTTTATTGTCATATTTAATAGTTCCTTATCACCTTTAGGAATAATTTGCATAATTGCACACCATCCGTTTCCAGTATCCCAGTAGACCACATCAACATCTTTTCCATTCATCACCCATGCTCTTGATCCAAACTCAGGTGCTTTTTTATGATACCCTTCACAACCGATAACTTCAGACAAAATATCAGCTTCAAATTCTACCATGTTTTTTACCTCCCTCTTTCAATAACTCCGAATTCTTCCCGCCTATCATTATGGGTCAAGGCGGAATTATAAAGTTCCTCTAAGTCTGTGTAATATCTGAAAAAGAACTCATCTTTATAAGTTCTAAATGGAGTTTGATTTATATATCTTTCGAACAAATCCTTTTCTTTTTCAGTTGGAGCGATAATGTAACTTTTAAACCTTTTCATCTCTCGATACCTTTGTGGGATTTTCAAAAGCCTATCCAATCCATTCTTTACGCCAGTGGTGTGTTCAATCTCAAATGCAAAAACTGGAAATAAACCATGATCGTCTTCATCAAACCAAAGAACATCGATTTCTCTGATTTTCGGTAAATTGGGACCGTTAAAAATGTATTTGCAGTCTGATACCGTGACGAAATCCCCTAAGTGCTTACCCTGAAAATCTCTTATAGTTTGATCATGAGGCGGAGCATAAGTTTCATATCCATATAATTTTCCAAGTGTTATCAACATCCCCTGTGCTATTCCATGATCTATGTCAGGTTTTGCAGTAAACTCCTGCTCTTTGGTTTTTATGGGGAGTTCTTCCAGTAATTTGTAAACACCTTTTCCCATCGGTTCAAAAATCTTATATTGCCTGACAACTCTTCTTATCGTGGCTCGCCAAGTGCGATTATTTTCCATTTTAGTTTTTACTCTTGGATCTGCTTTTACTATCTTGTTGATTTCTTTAAGATGACCTTCACCATCCAACTCTAATAAAGCATTCCTCACAACATCCTTCCATGTCAGTTTATCTTCTTTCATGGTAATTTATGTTATCTCCCTATTTCGAAATTTCAGTCCCATGAATTTACTCAGACAAGTTCTTATCCTTAATCAACGCCAGAGCAAAAGCCTTCTTCTCCTCATTCTTTAAGACTCCTCTCGAGGCAGAGGTGATGATACCAACCCCGGGCTTTTTGATCCCTCTTACAGTCAGGCAGAGCTGCTCTGCCTCCAATATCACCAAAACACCCTTGGGCTTTAAAACCTCCAAAAGAGCGTCCGCCACCTGGGAGGTGAGCCTCTCCTGAAGCTGGGGGCGATGGGCTAAAACCTCCACCACCCGGGCCAACCTGGAAAATCCGGTAATCCTGTTATTATCCGGAATGTAAACTATGTGAGCTTTACCGAAAAAAGGGAGAAGATGGTGCTCGCAAAAAGAACAGAAAGTGATGTCTTTGGCAACAATCATCTCATCATGCTGGGGAAAAGAATAAAGCTTAATCTCTTCTTTAGGGTCCCTTTCAATACCGGAGAAAAGCTCCCCATAAAGCTCTGCCACCCTTGCGGGTGTCTTTTTCAAACCCTCCCTTCGGGTATCCTCCCCTATCGCCTCCAGGATTAACTCTACTGCCTTCTCTATTTTTTTCTGATCCATCACTTTTGATCTTTGCTCCCCTTTTTTTCAACCTCCAGTTTCTGAGGTTTTTCCCCTTCCCCTTTTAATATCGCATCGATCTGGTCTCCGCCCAAAATCTCTTTTTCCAAAAGAGCCTTAGCCAAACGGTGAAGCTTTTCCAGATTTTTGCTCAATAGCTCGGTGGCTTTTTTCTCCGCATTTTCAACGATCTTCCTTACCTCCTCATCGATCTTTTGAGCGGTCTGTTCACTGTAATCCCGGTGTTTAGCTATCTCCCTGCCCAAAAAGATCTCCTCCTCCTTTTTTCCGAAGGTCAAAGGACCCACCTCATCACTCATTCCCCATTCGCATACCATCTTGCGGGCAAGGGCAGTAGCCCTCTCGATGTCGTTTCCTGCTCCGGTGGTCAAGGAATCAAAAATCAGCTTCTCCGCTACCCTGCCTCCCAGAAGGTGAATCAGTTTGGTCTCCAGGTATTCCTTGGAATAGGTATGTCGCTCGTCAATGGGAAGATAATGGGTGACCCCGATAGCCATGCCCCGGGGAATGATGGTCATCTTGTGAACCGGATCCGAGCCGGGGATGAGCTTGGATACCAGCGCATGTCCGGATTCATGATAGGAGGTGATCTTCTTCTCCTCATTGGACAAAACCAGGCTTCTGCGCTCCGCTCCCATCATCACCTTATCCTTGGCATTCTCAAAGTCATCCATAATGACTTCATTGCGTTCCCTCCGGGCTGCTAACAAAGCTGCCTCGTTCACCATATTGGCTATGTCCGCCCCGGTGAACCCGGGAGTCCCCCGTGCTAAAACCGATAAATTCACATCCTTCCCGATTTTTATATTTTTGACGTGAACTTTTAGAATTCCCTCCCTTCCCCGGACATCCGGAATGTCCACGACTATCCGGCGGTCGAACCTGCCCGGTCTTAAAAGGGCTGGATCCAGAACATCGGGCCGGTTAGTAGCTGCCAGAAGTATCACTCCTTCGGTGGATTCGAACCCATCCATCTCCACCAGCAACTGATTTAAAGTCTGTTCCCTCTCATCATGCCCTCCGCCCAAGCCGGCACCCCGGTGCCTTCCCACCGCATCTATCTCGTCTATGAATATTATGCAGGGGGCGCTTCTTTTACCCTGCTCGAATAGATCCCTCACCCTGGATGCTCCCACCCCCACGAACATCTCCACGAAATCGGAACCGCTCATGCTGAAAAAGGGCACCCCGGCTTCGCCTGCAACCGCCCGGGCCAAAAGGGTCTTACCGGTGCCCGGAGCTCCTAAAAGCAGGGCTCCCTTGGGTATTTTCCCCCCCAGCTTCTGGAATTTGCTGGGATCTTTTAAAAACTCTATTATCTCGGTCAACTCTTCTT
>LJUW01000029.1 GCA_001304315.1 candidate division Zixibacteria bacterium SM23_73_2
ACCAGTTTCAGACAAACCTCGGTTGGCAAAACCTGGTGAAGCCGTTTTATATCAACTCCTCCATCCCGCAGCGTATCCCCTATCTGGTCAACTTTTATACCTTTATGTTTGAGGAGGAATTTGAGATGTTGAGCCTCCTCTTCCAAAAACCTTCTTCCTGTGCCTTGGGTGTGGAGCTTTTCCAGCTCTTTGTGCTTTTGGGACCACTTCAGTATTGCCAGCCAGCCTTGGCCATAAGGATCATCTAAGACCAGCTCCGGGTGTTGAGTTAATTTCTGATTTGTCTGGATCAACTTTCCAGATAGAGGAGCAGTTAGAAAGACAGGTCCGCCTTCAGTAATTATCTTCCCGAACGTCTGATCCTGGAACACATCCCTGCTTAAATCATAGAACTCAAACTTAGCTGGTGGAGGCAATATATAAGTTAAGAGATTGTCAATTCCCACCTTCCAATTCCGGTCCTCCATTTGGCGAGCCCACAGGTGAGCAGGATGGAGATAAAATCCTTTGTCCAGCTCATCTGCAGAGAAGGTAAAGAAAAGAAAAGGTCTTTTCGAATCAGGATGGAGAGGGGGGCTCTTCTTTGATCTCACCTTAGTATTAGACCTTTGTTTTTTGACTCTGGCTCTAATTTTTTGGGACCCGATATGGGTTCGCATCGCTTTGTCGAAATCACAGCGCTCACAGTCGAAGTTATAGGGACACAACTTAAAGGAGATCACACCGGCGGTCATCCAGATGCAGCGGTTTTGTGCATCGTCAGAGTCGGTATTCTGTATTTTTGAGCTCCTCTTTTTCATAAGATCGCCTTATTAGGTTTAATGGTTATCCTTTAAAAATGCACCTCCTTATACTCCGGGTGTTCACGGTAAACAGGCATTCGGTTTACTATCCATCGATAGGCTAAGATCTCAATGGTGATGATGGAGATGGCTATTATCAACTCCTTCCAGTGGAAAAATTCGCGGTGCGGAAGTTTCCAGTTAAGCGCAATCAGTGATACGTTAAAGCGGTTGACCGCAATACCAAGGATAGTAAGAATGGCGGTAAACTGAATCAAGCCTGCATTTCTGTTTAGGACTCCCGTGGTGAAAAGGAAACAAGGGAGCAGGACAAAAACAAAAATCTCCACTAAAAACCAAAGGCCCCAGGAAGTGTTGAGAAGATCCCAGTGATTGCCGTGAGCCACTCCGATCCACTTCATGCAGAAGTAGGTCAGAAGTACAAAAGCAGCAGCTCTGCCCAGGCCAATGGTAAGTCGATCGTAGTTTGCAGCGTGGTGCGGGGCAATCCGGTTTTTGAGCACTCTTTTGGTGACCATGCTCACTACGATCACCATCGAAATCCCGGCGAAGATGCTCGAGATGAAGAAGAATACAGGGATGAACTCCGAATACCAGAGGGGATGCAGTTTCCCCGGAGCAAGAAGAAATAGTGCTCCCAGTGCGGATTGGTGAAGGGTTGACAGAATTACCCCGAAGATGGTTGCTCCGACCGTGACCTTCAAAGCCCATCTTCGTAATCTATTTGCACCAAGCCACTCGAAGATTGCCGGACAAAATTCTACAAACTGGGTGGAGAGGTATAGAGCTACGTGCCATCCCACCAGAAACAGAACCGAACTGGTGCCATATGAGACAACCATGGGGTAGGGGAGTCGCCAGGGGCGTCCTAAATCGAACAAAAGAAATACAACCGCAAAAAAGTAGCCTAAAAATCCGATGAGGATGGCAGGCCGAACAAGTGGGTAATAATCTTTCATTTCAAAAACATGAACCGCTGTTGCCATAATAAATCCAGAAGCAGCAAGAGGAACACCGGTGAAAAGTCCCCAGCTGAGAAAGAGACTCCAGGGCTGATCCTGGGATGCATGAGTAACGGCAACTAACCCCTGAGTGAAGCGCATTACCATAAATGGTAATCCAACCAGAATTATGATCCCGGCAACTACATTAAAAGGTGTTATGAGACTCTTTAGGTACTCCTTGATGGAGAGTCCCAGAAATAGCCTTTCCCTAATCCAAGAGTTTAAGACATTGGGTCTTTCTGCATATTCGGTATGGTCGCTCATTTTCGATCCTCCTTTTTCTCCGGGGTTTTCTCCTCTTCCTCAATCAACTGCTCGCGGTGTTTGGTGAACATATAGAAGCCACCCAGAAGCGCTGGCCAGATAACAAGCACGGCGGGAACCATAGTGAGAAAACCTTTGGTTAATTCCGGGTAGGGTTTGGTGCCGACATCGGTGGGGAACCCAAGTTCCTCAAAAGGAACTCCCGAGATATACAGCCAGCAGGTTCCTCCAGCTTCATTTTCTCCGTAGATGTGATCAACATATTTATCGGTGTGTTCCATGATTCTTTTGCGTGCAACTTTGATCAGCTCACTCCGCTTGCCAAAAGTCATGGCTTCCATGGGACAGGCCTCGACACATGCAGGGATACCACCCTTGGAGACCCGGGTGTCATAACACATAGTACATTTTACAATATCAGGGCTATAGGGATTGGAATATTCAAAAGCGGGTACATAGAAGGGACAGGCGGTCATACAGTATCTGCAGCCTATGCATATCTTCTCGTTCCAGACTACCGGTCCTTCCGGTTTTTTCTTCAAAGCCGCCACCAAACAGGCAGAGGCGCAGGCCGGCTCATCGCAATGATTGCATTGTACCTTGCGATAGATCCACTTACCTTTTTTGTCAGGATGAGGATAGCGATTAACATAGGTATAATATGTTGAATCAGCTCGTCTCTCTTTCTCGAAAACAGACTGGTCTTCAAAGGGGATTTTGGGCTTGGGTAACTTGTTGATTTCATTGCACGCCGCTTCGCAGGTTCGGCATCCCACACAGCGCGTCGAATCGGTCAGCACACCCAAACGGTCTGGCCTTCCGCTGAAGTTCCTCGCCACGGAAGTGGATTTGGATTTGCCAATTATGCTTACCGCTCCGGTGACTGCGGAAATCTTGAAAAACTTTCTGCGACTGATTCTCATAACAAATCCTCCGCTCGGTTTTGTTTTACCGTCATTTTTCTTCTCCCTGTTTATCTTGGCTTGTCTTTTTCGCATGGCATTCGGTGCATCCGGTGGGACCACCACCCATGTCCTGGTGACAGCCCATACACTGGAGATGGTATGCACCCTTCAGTCCTGGCATGTTCAGATTCTGGGGATCAAACGGAGCACCATGACACTCACTGCAGGCGGGAGTCTGACCAGCGGGGCTGTGATGATGGCATTCTGAGCAATTCTCTGCCAGGGAAGAGTGCGTTTCATGAGAGAAGGTTACCGATTGGTATTTATTCTCGAGTCGATTCAAAATCGTCGTTTGAGGTCCTTTCTCTTTTTTCTTTTCACCGGAGGAAACTTTGCTGATCTTTTTCATATGACACTCGGTGCAGCCGACAGGTCCCATCTCCATCTTTTTGTGACAGCCAATGCATTGGCCGTGATATGCGTCCTTGAGACCGGATGATGTGCCGTGACACTCGGTACAGGCTGGGGTCTGACCTTCTTCGCTATTATGGTGGCAGGTGGCGCAATTTTCAGCAACAAGAGTATGCATTTCATGTGAGAATCTTACCGCTTCATATACCTTTGCGAGATGCCCCAAGGTGCAAACCTCGGGTCCGTCCGCCGATGAAGGCGTATTTTTTTCTCCTCCAACATACGAGGCGATAAAAAGACCCACAGCCAAAGTGAGAGGGATAACTAAAAGGTTTTTCCTGATCATTGTTTCTCCTTCTTAAGCAGTTTGCTTTAACCTGCGTTGAAAAAGTCTTTTGCCACCTTCTCCCACTGCTGGGTGGTCAGGTCATCTCCCAAATCAGGTTTGATCTCTCCTCCCTCCTGCAGAACCGGATAATCCGTGGGCACCAGGGAGGCTACCAGCTGTTCTTTGACCGTTTGGTTCCAACGGGTGAGCATCTCTCCGGAAAGAAGATTTTTCAAGTCTCGAGCAAGCCTTGTCGGCTCAATTTTTAAAATCCAGTTTTTTTCAGGATTTTCTTTATTCAAAAGACTTGGATTTTCTATAAGTTCTTTGTTGACTTCCACAACCCGGCCACTGAGAGGGGCACTCTGAGCCAATTCTCTTTCCCCTCTTTTAATTTTCCAGGCATTATCCCCCTGGAGGATTCTTTCGCCCAGGTCAGGCAGCTCTATCTTTTGAATTGAGCCGAAAACCGACGAGGTGAACTTATCCATACCCACATTCACCAGGTTGGGTTGAACTACTTCTGCCCAGGTATGACTTGGATGGCTGAAAACTCCGCTTAAGATTCTGGAAGCCTCTGCCACGGTCTCTCTTATTGGATAGGGGCGAGGAGCGTTTAGAACTCTCCAAAAGAGAATAAATATTATCATGAAAGCGATGGCTATTATATACTCGTTGGCTTTTGTTGTAAGTAGAAATTCATGCAGTGATTCCATTTTAAATTCCTTTCTATGTAATTATAACTACTGACAACTTATTGTCCTAACTCTTTTAATCTCATCTGGATCAAAAAAACTCGTCAACCACCTTCTCCCATTGCTGGGCAGTTAATTCGTCTCCCAAATCAGGCTTGATCTCTCCTCCCTCCTGTAAAACCGGAAACTCAGCAGGGGATAGGACGCTTATCAGCTGATCTTTGATGGCCTGATTCCATCGACTCAACACGTTTCCGTGAAGCAGATTTTGTAGCTCCTTTTTAAGATTTACCGGCTTGACTTTCATGATCCAATTTTTCGTTGTATCCTTTTGATCAAAGAGTTTCGGATCCTTTACCAGATCCAAATTCACCTCTACCACCCTTCCGCTGATTGGCGAGGTTTGGACCAGTTGCCTGTCTCCCCTTTTGAACTTCCATGCTTTTCCGCCCTGTTCGATCAAGTTTCCTGGTTCTGGAGGTTTTAACTCTTCAATCGAGCCGAAAACGGACCTGGTGAACTGATCAAGACCAACAGCCACCAAATTCGGTTCGAGAACATGAACCCAGGCATGTCCGGGGTGGACGAATATTCCCTTCCAAAAAGGAGAAGGCTCTCTTTTGGGAGTCTTGTCTTTTGCAACTGCAAAAGCCTCTCCTTTACGCCAGATGCTAAGGGAGGTTACCTCCTGGGTAACAGCTTTTCTTTTTCGCAAAACAGCGATTATAATCACTATTGCTAAAAAGATCAATCCCAGTAAAACCGACATACTTCTCACCTCCTTTAAATCGGTTGATATTTAAGATAATGTTTCATGGTAGACTCCGGATTGACAGAACACTGATTATAAAAATCTTCTTCTTCAGGATGTGGTCGATTCTTTTGGGTGCAGATTATTTATAATTATTGCAACCAAGCAAAAAACAAAAAAGAGTATGACTGACACTTTTACCTCCTATTTTTTAATTTCCGGAATGACTTAATGCAAAGATGATACCAGGATTTTTTCAACATCTTTTGGAATAAGCTAAGTCTAAGAATGAATTAATATTACACCCATGGTTTATCCTTCTGTACTACAAAAACTGTCCCAAAATACTTCACCAATACGTTGATATATCCAACACTTAGCTTTGATATTGAGATGTATAATTGGCTAATTTATTTACAGTTAACAAGAAGTATATTGTTTTATAATTCTACACAAATTGATGACATTTACCACACTTTTGATTTTTTCATAATCTCTCATTGTGGAATGATTAATTTTCTAATATTTTCAAGTGCAGGGAATTTACTTAAAGGATAATATTTAAACAACTTATCGGTTTCAAAAAAATTTAAAAAAAGTTATTCTTTTAAAAACAAATCAGCATTTAGATAGACATTTTGGTAGGTATTTGAAAGTTTGAGTTGAATTTTTATGAGAAAACTGTTAGAAATTCTTTTGATAGAGAAAAGAGTGAACAGTAAGCAGTAAACAGTAGACAGTATACAGTATACAGTGAACAGATAGAGCCTCATCTGGTGCTCTATGGAGTGTTTTGGTAATTTTATGGTGAAACTGCCAAAAGATATCCGGGAAATGAAACTCGGGCTACAAGGAAAAGTTATCAAATAGGGTTCTTCTCCAATTTAGTTGCTACAGTTCTTGATAAGAGGAACAGATTTATAAATTTAGGTCGTTTGGCAAGGTAGGTAACTCACCCCCTATCCCCCTCTCTTGTAAAGAGAGGGGGAATGTAAAGGGGGTGAGTACAAGTAATCCTATTTGTTTTCCATATATCAGCGGGCATAAAGGATTGAAAACTTTAGTATGTATGCTTCGCACCAGCCATTTCTTAGCAGCTCTTTTGGAGAAGATCCTCAAATAGTTGATCCTGTTACCGAAATATATCAAATAGATCCAAGTACTACAGATCAGAGTTTTAGAAAGAGTTCCGATTTCCGATTAAAGAAAAATAAGGAATTGTCGTATATTCTTTTACTATGAACTATTAGCTATCTACTATAAACCAATATCGTGGCGCTATCGTCTAGTGGCCTAGGACAGGTGGTTCTCAGCCATCAGACCGGGGTTCGACTCCCCGTAGCGCTACCAGAATTATGAGTGCCTGTTAGCCACAATTAGCAGGTACTTTTTTATTTGCCCAAAGCTGTGATTTTTTTTTCATAAAAGAGTCGGAGTTAAAGAACTCTTTCCTAATAGGAACTTCAATATTACCCGATTATATTATTTAGAAATAAGTTAACATTTGGAATGACGCTTCGAAATTTTGATTGACTTTTTCGTTAGATTGGATTTTTTGAACATAAACATAAGGAAGAGAAACGATGAAGGTATTCAAAAGATACCAGACAGCTATAAGGGATGATCTTAAAAGCTGGATAGAGGAGTTGGACGAGGTGGATATCCTGGTAGGGATTCCCAGTTTTAACTGTGAGGATACAATAGCTGGCGTGGTTACTGCATGTGCCAGAGGGCTGGAGAAATATTTCAAAGATTTAAGATCAGCCATCCTAATCTCCGATGGAGGCTCTCTGGATGACAGCCGGGAAAAAGCCTTTGAGGCTGAAATTCCGGATAGAATCAAGCGGATGATCGCTATATATCGAGGTATGCCGGGCAAGGGGACTTCTGCCCGAGCGGTGTTCGAGGCAGCCAAAATGCTAAAAGCCACGGTTTGCGTAGGAGTGGATTCAGATTTAAGGAACATCACCCCTGAGTGGATAAAACTTTTAGCTTCCCCCATTCTGGAGAAAAAAGCAGATTTTGTCGTTCCTTATTATATAAGACACAAGTACGATGGCTCCATAACCAATCATATAGTCTATCCCTTAACCCGAGCCTTATATGGGAAAAGAGTTCGTCAGCCCATAGGAGGTGATTTCGGATTTTCAGGGGAGCTGGCTTCATATTTCTGCCAGCAGGATGTGTGGCTCACCGATGTTGCCAGATTCGGGATCGATGTCTGGATGACCACCTCAGCGGTAAATGAGGGGTACAAAATCATCCAGGCGGATCTGGGAACCAAGGTACACGATGCTAAAGATCCCTCCATTGATTTGGCACCAATGTTTCACCAGGTGGTATCCACCCTTTTCTTTTTAATGGGCAAGTACGAGAAAAAATGGATGATGATCGATAAAAGCGAGGAGGTCAAGATCATAGGGAATACTCCAGAACATCTGAAAATCGAATCGGTCGCTGTTACTCAGAGTAAGCTTCAGGATGAGTTCGTGGAGGGTTTTCATCATTTCCAGCCTCTTTACCGGCAGGTGATCTCCCACGAGAATTATGAGGAGGTTAAAAAGAGAGTTGAAAAATTGGAGAAAACCGGGGAGCTTGATTTTCCTTCTGATTTGTGGGCAAAGATAATCTATGATTTCGGTTTCATCTATCAAACCTGGACAAGAAACCGCCGGAGACTTGTAGATATGATGACCCCCCTCTATTTCGGCAGGGTGGGTGCTTATTGCCAGGAGGTGGCTGAGCTTGATTCCGAGGAGGCAGAAAAGGTGATCGAGAAGCAGGCTTTAGTGTTCGAGAAATTTAAACCCTATCTCAAAGAGAAATTCAAAAGATGGGAATGAGGACAAATTATTCCAGGGAGTAAATTATGTCAGATAAAGATATTCTTACCATGATTTTGAAGGATGCCATTAAGGTGGAATCGGATGGTTATCACTTTTACAAAATGGCAGCTGAGAAGACCACCGACCCGAAAGGAAAGGAGATTTTTGAATCCTTAGCCTCAGATGAGATAGAGCATATGGAAGCTCTGAAAAAGCAGTATCAGCTTTACCAAAATGAGGGTAAGCTGGATTGGCAGGAAAAGGAGTTTGAGAAAAAGAGCGCTTTCGATCCCTCATCTGAAAGCCCCATTTTCTCAGATGATTTTAAAGAGAGAATCACAGATAGCCATTTTGAGATGACCGCTTTGTCCATCGGGATTATGCTGGAGCAGAACTCCATAGATTTTTACAGGAAATCGGCAGAGAAATCAGAAGACCCCCAAGCTAAGAAACTCTTTTCGTATTTGGCCAGTTGGGAGGGAGAGCATCTGAGAGCTTTGATCGCGCAACAAAATTATCTCAAAGAGGAATATTGGACAGAGAACAGGTTTTTTCCTTCTATCTAAGAGTATTTATAGAAAGGAGCAAAAGATGCCAATCAACGTAGGAGAGAAAGCACCTGATTTCACTTTAAAGGGGCACGATGACAAGGATTACAAATTAAGCGATTTTAAGGGCAAAACAATTCTTTTGGCTTTTTATCCAGCTGATTTCAGCCCGACATGCAGCCAGGAGCATGCCTGCTTTGTGAACGATCTGAAAAGGTTTGAAAGCGTAAAAGCTCAGGTATTCGGGATATCAGTTGATAATCTCTGGTCCCACAAAGCCTTTGTCGAGAAATTGAAGATAAGCTATCCTCTCTTATCAGATTTTCATCCCAAAGGAAAGGTAGCCTCCCTTTATGGATTATATTTAGAAGATATGGGTATCACCAACCGGGCAACTGTTATAATAGACGGGGAGGGAATTGTCAGATACGTGAAAGTTTATGATATCCCCACCGTAAGGGACAATCAAGAGCTTCTGAAAGTACTGGAGGAGTTGAAGTAGCTCGGTGATCCTTCTCTAAATCCAGTTGCATAATTAAGCGCTGCTATTGTGAAAGATATTGATATTGACATTTGAAGGGATTCTATTATACTTAGCCTCTTGAGAATGAAGGTTTTTGCTTTAACTTTTGCGAAGAAAGATTTAGAACAGACCAACAGACAAATTTTAAGTATGCTGTTTTCTTCATTGATCGAGATGCCAATTTTAATTTCTCAGGAGACAAACTTTGCCTAAGATCAGGTCAAGACCCCGATACAAGAAAGCATTAATCCCTGCACTGATCATTAGTTTTATAATTGCGGTAATTCTTATCATAGTTTTCAATAAGACTTTTTTTCAACCTGTATTTGAAAAACAGGCAATGGAAAAACCCGAGGGTCTTAAAAATGAAAGTGAGGAATTGTGGGTTTCAAGATATGATGGACCAATCGGTGGTCACGATTGGGGACGGGCATTAGCGGTGGATGAGTGGGGCAATATCTACGTTACCGGAGAAAGCGAGGATGAGAACACGGATAGGGATGTCGTTACCATAAAGTACAATCAAGAGGGAGACAGCATATGGGTAAGGAGATTCAATGGACCCACAAATGGCTACGATTGGGCTGCCTTTTTAGCTTTGGATGAATCCGGGAACGTCTATGTAGCCGGGGGAAGCGAAGGGAAGGAAACCGATTTCGATTATCTGATTTTGAAATATAATCCTTCCGGAGAGCTTTTATGGAAGAACAGGTATGATGGTTCCGGCAGCTCAACTGACAGAGTCTCAGCTTTAGCATTGGACGGCTGGGGGAATGCTTACCTTACCGGAGAGAGCCAGGGTGAGAACTCGGGTTTAGATTACGCCACTTTAAAATATGACAAAAACGGTGAGGTGATCTGGATAAGAAGATATAATGGTCCCCAGAATGGGCATGACTACGCCCGTGGTTTGGCCGTTGACTCTGAGGGTAATGTATACGTTACCGGTTATAGCCACGGTGGTTTAACCAGATCCGATTATCTTACCTTAAAATACAATGCCTCAGGCGATCTTCTGTGGGAAGGACGATTCAACACACCCGAAAATTCCATTGATCGGGCAAATGCGATAGCGGTGAACAGCTCCGGAGATGTGTATGTTACCGGATTCAGTTATGGAGTGAAAACCGACTATGACATTCTTACGATAAAGTACAGTTCCAGCGGTAAGCTCCTCTGGGAAAAAGAATACAATGGACCGGCGAATGGTATGGATCGGGCTCAGGCCTTGGCTCTGGATGGCTCTGGCAATGTCTGTGTCACCGGACAGAGCGAGGATCCAAAAACACTCTGTGATTTTCTCACCATCAAATACAATACTTCCGGTGATACTCTGTGGATAAGAAGATACGAAGGTCCTGGAAACCACAACGATTGGGATCTGGCTAACGCTATAGCCATAGATAATTTTGGAAGCATCTATGTTACCGGAGAGAGCCAGGGGACCGGAACGGATCTGGACTATGCTACGGTAAAGTATAGTCCCTCCGGTGACCTGTTGTGGGTGGAAAGATATACCCAGCCCTCCATCGACAATGCTTTTGCTCTGGCTCTGGATGATTCCGGTAACGTCTATGTGACCGGATTCAGTCATGGCTCCGAAACCAACTCCGATTATGCGACCGTAAAATACAGGCAGTTTATGAGAGGTGATGCCAGCCAGGATAAAAACGCAGATTTAACTTCAGAAAAACACTGAAAAAAGAAAAAATCTTCGTATCTTTTTTACTGTCATGAGATATTTTAAAAAGCATTTTTTTGTCTTTGTTATTCTGATCGGTTTTACCTTTATTTCCTGTGGGGAGCAAAAGGACAATCCATCCAAAAAGAAAGCAACTTTAGAGAAACCTGAATTGGGATTTTCTGCACCGGATTTCGTTCTTAATGATTTTAAAAACAAAGAATACCGATTATCTGGACTTAAAGGCAAGGTAGTTCTTCTGAATTTCTGGGCAAGCTGGTGCGGTCCCTGCCGGATGGAGATGCCCTCTATGGAGGCGATCTATCAAGAGCTTAAGGATAAGGGATTTGAGATTTTGGCAGTGAACCTGGATCGGGGCGGATCGGAAAAGGGAAAAGAATTCGTATCAGATTACCAGCTTACCTTTCCGGTTCTTGTGGATTCTCATGGCGAAACTGCACAAAGATACCGGGTCACTGCTCTTCCAACCAGTTTTTTACTTGATAAAGATGGTATAATAAAGGAAAAGATAATAGGCGGAAGAAATTGGTCAGAACCTTCTCTTTTAGGTAAGATTGTAACTCTTATGGAAGAGTAGTCAAAAAAAAGTTTTGGCTTCAAATTAGATTAAAGAATCGAGATTCTATTCTCTATTCCGGGGGCAATCAGACAATCAAGTTTAAGCAACTTGAAAAATACAAACATATAAAAAGCGTTTTCGTGCATATATGAGTTTTGAAGCTTTTTCTCTGGCATAAGCTGTTGACCCAGAACTCTTACCTTTGCTTCAAGATAGATCGTGATTTTTAATTACGGTTTTTTGTTGATTTTCTTTTAACCTGTTTTTTGGAATCATGAAAAGGAAAAAGATCAAAGCTGTAGCTCTTTTCTCAGGTGGTCTGGACAGCATCCTGGCAGTTAAGCTTATTATGGAAATGGGAGTTGAGGTCTGCTGCCTTTTTTTTAAAACTCCCTTTTTTCCTAACAATGACAAGGAGGAATCATACATCGAAAAACTGGCAGAGAAAAACGACATTAAATTCAAGAAGGTCTTTTTGGGCACAGAATATATGGAGATGATCAAAAAGCCAAAATTCGGTTACGGTAAAAATTACAATCCCTGTATCGACTGTCGGATCCTCATGCTGAAGGAAGCGAAAAGGATAATGGAGAAGGGAAACTTCGATTTCGTTTTCACCGGTGAGGTTTTGGGAGAGCGTCCCATGTCCCAGCATCGGGATTCCCTTTCTATTATAGAAAGGGCATCCGGATTAAAAGGAAAGCTTTTGCGTCCACTTTCAGCAAAGCATTTTGAACCAACCATTCCAGAGGAAAGAGGCTGGGTGGAAAGGTTAAAGCTTTTAGACATCAAGGGAAGATCAAGAAAACCCCAGCTTTTTTTTGCTGAGAAGTTTAAAATCAAAGATTTTCTCTCTCCTTCCGGGGGATGTCTTTTAACCGATCAGAACTTCACCAGAAGGTTAAAAGACTCTCTTGAGCACAGAGAGGATTCCTTAAGAGAAATTCAACTATTAAAAATAGGGAGGCATTTCAGGCTGCCTTCCGGAGCTAAAGTAATAGCCGGGAGGAATGAGGAGGAGAACGCAAGGATTTTGGCTTTGGGAACTCCCGAAGAAACTAAATTAACTGCGGTGGGTTACAAAAGCACCTATGTACTTTTGTTGGGTGATCCAGATTCTTTTAATTTAAAACTTGCCTCGGGAATCTGTGCCCGATATTGTGACAAGAGTGGGTTGGATGCGGTACCGATTGGGCTCTGGACAGAATCGGAAAAGCATAGAAAAATAATAAATTCCAAAGCTCTAAAAGAGGTTTTTCTTAAAAAGTATATGTTATAAAAAACAGTTTTTTAAATAGATTTAACAATAACTGCAAAGTTTTTCACACGTGAAACCTGACCCGGAACAACACAATCTTTTCTGTAGCTTGAGGTTAGATAAACATTTGGGGATGGCACGATGTTTGCTTTAAGTGGGTTAATGACCTTATAAGTAGGTAGGTGACGATCAGATGATAAATAAGGCGAAAAAATCAAGAAAAATTTGAAATTTATGCTTGACAAAAGCTCTAAACTTATTATATTACATTTGAAAGTTAAGAAGGAAATGCCTCAACAATATCACAAAGTGACTTGCTACGTTGCACCAAAATGAGGGGGTAAGCTTTAGTAGCAAAGAGTGAGGTTGACTTAGGTCTGCGAAGACAAAAAGGTTTTATCTGAAGTTTGAAGAGTGAAGTTGTACAAATCTAAAAGAGGAGGTGGTACGCTACTATCTGGTGGTTAGGAGGAAGAAAGAAACGTGAGGAGGAAACCCAAAAAGAAGGAGTGGGGATGAAAAGAAGCATTTATTCCTGCCTAATGTTCATCCTGATGATCAGCATAGGATGGGCAGCCATCGGATATGCACAGAATATGCCACCGGTATGGGAACCGATAGAGGACACAACCTTGAGCGAAGGAGACCATTTGAAATTAAGAGTTTTTGCAACCGACCCTGACCTAGACTCTATAGTTTTGAGTGTTGATGGTCTTCCGAGCAATGCTACATTCGAGGATTCGGGTAACGGAGCAGGCCTGTTTCGCTTCGATCCGGATCATTTTCAGGCTGGATCATATGCAGTGACCTTTATCGCCTCGGACACTATCCTGGCTGATTCGGAGGAGGTCAACATCACGGTGGAGAACGAAACTTGGGCATGGGTCTGGATCAACGATACTACCGCTACTACCGGGAAACAGGATTCCAAGATATCGGTTATGATGGAGACGGAAATTCCCATCGGAGGGATCGATCTGAAATTCATAGTAAACCGGAACGATGTTTTGAATTTCTCGACCGATCGCATCGATACCTCGGTGGAGGGAAATGATACCATAATTGTTCGGGTGATGGATCTGGATACCACCGGCTGCTGTACCAGTGATTACGAGTGGCTCTATCCTTACGGGGATTTAGGTGACAGCTCTAGCCCGACATGCAGGTGGATGACGGTTGCGGGAAAAATCGAGGATCATAATCCGATTCCAATCGGAACCTGCTTGTTGTTCAAGATTTATGTGGACATGCTCTGTTATTCGGACACCAACTCCAACCGAACTGCTTACATCGATATAGTGGGTTCCCTGAGCGATTCCATAGGCTTCAGAAGCATTCAGATTATGAACTACGGTACCGTAACTATTTTGCCAAGCAACTGCGGTGACGTGAATGCTGATGAGATGATCCTTTTGGATGATGTTCTTCAACTGGCTTATTATTATTTCGGAAAGGGACCTGCTCCCTGTCCTATTGAATCGGGTGACATCGACCAGGATGATATGATAACCATTGGAGATGCAATAGTGATTGCAAACTATATATTCAAAGGCATCAAGATTGGATGCTTTGCCGAACCATGATGAACATGAAAGGAGTTTAGATGTTAACCCTAAAACGAAAGAAAGGAGGTGAAGAAGGGGTAAAGCCAGATACTTTAAAACCACCTAACCTAATCAAAAGGAGGTGATCTAAAGATCAGAGTTAGGGGCTACTAACTTTGTGACCTTGTGACCTTTTGAATTAGGAGGGGGAAATCGGTAAACGAAGGGATCTTTTGAAAAAAGAGATTTCCTTCACAAAGAGAAAACCCAAAACCCAAGGAGTCCAAAAGATGAAACGTTTCTTGGTGTTATTTATAGCGTTGGTTTTAACTTCAAGCTTTGCCTGGGCTGGTTTTGGAGACGATCCCGGCGATCCAGACTTGGTATACTGCGCACCTGCTGGTCTCCACAATCTGGATACCCTGTACGTTCCTCCGGCCATACTTCCCTGGGATGTCAATGTGGACATAAAGATCATGACCGACAATGGTATCTCCGGTGTCTCCGTGCCGTTGGTTGATGTTTGCTACGATGGAACGACCATGCCCACCTACCTGGATCCGAACAAAAACGATCCGGATTCCTGTGATCCCAATGCTTACACAGGAACAGCCATTGCTGGCTTCAGCATCGTTGCCTTGAACCTTTACGGTGTTGCTCCCACTCTCAGTCCTCCCAACTTCCTGATCGGAGCAGTTCACTTCACCGATTCCTTCGGTCAAACTGGCGTGATGACGTCCTACGATCTGGCTCATCTGACCTTCACCGTGAATGCTCTGGGCTGCCTCTGCTTAGAGGTCGATGGTCCGTTCCAGCCTGGTGGAGCTACTTTCAGCATGACCACCCCTGGTGCTGTCACCTACATTCCCGGGTACGACGATCCGAGCTGCTGCTTTGTGGTGGCGGAGAGATACAATAGTCCTCCGATTCCGGTCTGCCCGCCTACCATCGATGGATTTGGCGGTGATCTGATTAATTTCGATGTAGGCTATTCGGATCCTGATGGCGATAACGTCGTCAGTACTTCTTGCACCGTTTTGAATGATGTTGGCTGTGCTGGTTGTGCTAATACTGCATTTACGAATGGTGCATCCGGAACCGCCTCCTACCAGTTTAACTCCGCAGGTTGCACCGAGACGGTTGTTCAGCTTGAGATCTGCTTCACCGATGAATTCCAAGCTACCGCTTGCTGCACCCTCGACGTTAACCTGATCTACGCAGCTGGATTCGTGACCATTGCCCAGGACGATTTCGCCACAATTGGCGACATTGTCTATCTGCCGGTTACCCTGCAGAACTTCGTGGAGTTCGGCGGATTCAAGATCCTGGTGGAATGGGATCCCAACGTACTGACCCTGCACGATGTTATCAGAGGCGATTGCATCGATGAGATCGACTTTTATCTTGGTCCTCACAACCCGCACTACAAGTTCGAGAAGTTCATGTACGAGTGGCTGCCCTGCACCGAGATCCACAAGAAGAAGATCAAGGTAGTAGGAATAGCAGACATGCCTGATGGCTATCAGGGATATCCGATAGCTCCGCATCAGGAGGAGTGTGTGTTGTTCTACCTGAAGTTTGAGATCAAGAACGATGCGACCTTGAAGGGCTTCAAGCTTCCGGTTATATTCGAGTGGGACGAGGCCATCTGGGATGAGAACACCTTCTCAGATCCTACCGGATACATCTGGTATGTTTCCGGAGATCCGGAGCAGTTCCCCTGGGATCCTACCGGCCCGAACTACGAGATACGGAAGCTGTTGTACTTCTATAATGGTGGAATCCGGGTGGATGATACCGGTCTGCAGTGGAGAGGCGACGTGAACTTGAACGAGTACGCGTATGAGATCGCGGACGCGATTTGCTTTGCCAACTACTTCATCACCGGTTATCTGTGCACCTACGGACAGGAAGGCATCACCGACTACTGGTACGAGATTTCGATAGAGGCCACCGACATCTACGTCGATGGAATCGTACTTTCGATAGCCGACCTGGTCTACATGATTCGTATCATTATGGAGCTGGAGGCCCCGATGGTGCTCAAGGCAGCTCCGGTTGCCGATGTAGCTTCTGTGACCGCACAGGTTAAGGATCGTAGTGTGGTAGTCACAAGTGATTGCGACGCCAACATTGGAGCGGCAGCATTTGTGTTCAAGCACTCCGGTTCTATTTCTGAGGTCAAGAACCTGAGCAGCATGGATCTGAAGTGGAACGACGCAGATGGCAAGCTGAGAGTGTTGGTCTGGAGTCCTGAGGCGAACTTTGTGCCGGCGGGCGCCAGTGATCTGTTCAGCTTCGAGGCGGAAGGCGTTGAGTTGGTAAGCGTTGAGGCGGCGGATGATATGGGTAGAGCTTTGAAGGGCGATGTCTTCACCCAGGTTATACCGAAGGCATTTGCATTGAAGGGCAACTATCCTAACCCGTTCAACCCGACCACCAACGTAGCGTTTGCTCTGCCTGAGGCTGGCAATGTTAGCCTGAACATCTACAACATAACAGGACAGTTGGTGTGGAGCCACAGTTCCTGGTATGGTGCTGGCGAGCATGAGATCACCTGGCATGGTAAGAACTCTGCTGGTGACGATGTCGCTTCTGGAATCTACTTCTACAACATCCAGGCTGGCGACAAAAAGGCTACCAAGAAAATGGTCTTAGCCAAGTAATTCTATTGGTTAAGTTCCACTTTTTCAGGGGAGTCTCGCTAAAGTATGCGGGACTCCTCTGATTAATTAAAACAATTAAATGGAGGTGAACTTAAATAAGGTTAGCAAGTTAGAACAAAGGATTCTGGCATAGATTTTGCAGTTTTTTAGGATAGCAGACGAGTGAAGATCCGGCCTTGTGGACGGATTTGAAATAGAAAGGGGCGGAAAAAACTAAGGTAGGGCTAAGAATGAAGAGATCAATGAAAAAAGTCGTCTTGCTCATCCTAATTTTTTTTGTATTTTTTGGGTTTTCCCAAAGGTGTATTTCCCAATCCCTTGACAGTATTGGAGTTGTTGATACCATCTGGGCTGGAAAACAACAGGGAGAGAGAGGAGAACAAATCGTTGTTCCGATATACGGGTTTAATGATCAGGAGATATCTGGATACAGCATACCTCTTCAATTCCCAGATGGAGGTTTGGTCTGCGACTCGGTATCATTTATAGGTACCAGGGTAGAGTATTGTTCTTATAAAGCGGGAAACGTAGATAATCTCAACAACTTTATAAAGATAGGAATTATCCCGTTAGGCCAGGATCCGATTCCTTCTGGTTATGGTCTTCTGGCAAATCTTTTCTTTAGTATAGCAGATGATGCCCCTTTGGAGACTGTTGAAATCGACACCTTCTGTTCTGATATCCTTTCAACCTATTTGTATTTCACTTACACGATTTCTGCAGAGGAAGGGAAATACGCAAATCTGATTCCAGCGTTTTCTAAGGGATGGATTGAGGTTTCGACTCCTAACTCGCCTCCTCAAATAGAAGCCATAAGGACCCATTATGTTAACGAGGGTGAAAGCTTGGTGGTTGAGCTTTCGGTAAAAGACCCGGATGATGACCCGGTGAATCTGAGCGCCTTAAATCCACCGCCGGATTACTCTTTGATGGAGGTAGGGGGCGGAGAGTATCAGTTCGTTTGGGCACCTGATTTTTGTGGACCTTTTTCATCAGAAGAAAGTCCCTTTGAGATCAGGTTCGTTGCTTCGGATGGAAAAAAAGGCTGTTTTTTTGACGTGAAAATTGAGGTTTTCAACGTAAATTCACCTCCAATTTTGTCCTTTCCGGAGGAACTGGTTTACATCCCCGGTGAGAAAATAGAGTTTTTTGTCTCAGCAAAAGATCTGGATAAAGAGAAGGTTGCGATTGAGGCTTTTAACCTGCCGATCAGATCCGATTTCGACAAAAACAACCCGGGTTTATTCACCTGGACTCCCGATCCTTCTGATACTGGAAATTATCTGGTTAGCTTTGTAGCTTACGATCCTTTTGGAGGCAAAGACTCTAGTGAGGTTAAATTGAAAGTAGTATCTTACCTTTCTTATTCCTTGAGTCTGGATAATGTCTCAGGGAATTTAGGCTCTCTGGTAAGTTTACCTGTTTATTTACACAACGATGACCAGATCGCCGCGATGGAGCTTTTGATCCAGTTTGATACCACTCTTTTGTCTTTAATTAAGGTCAAAAAAACCGGTACCAGAATCGAATCCTGGGAATATTATGAGCAGCAGGTCTTTACTGATGGCACTAACAAGTTAGTAAGAATATTAGGGACGGCTGATATGGTGAACGATAATTACACTCCTCCTCTGGATTCGGGATTTGGTCCGATTACTTATATTGACTTCCGGATTACTTATAACCGGGATTTCGCCAACTCCTCAATTCCGATTAGTTTTTATTTGGGGGATTTCAGCGATAATACCCTCACCGATCCTTGGGGAGATTTGATCCATCAGGATCAGATAACCTACAATGATGGGGGGGTGGTGATAATGAAGCCTACCGGTGTTCTGTTAGGCGATATTAACTTGAACTATTTATGTTTTGAGATTGGTGACGTGGTGCGGTTTGCCAATTACTTTATGAACCCGGTCCAGTTTGCTTTAGATGAAAGACAGATGCTGAACTCGGATGTCAACGAGGACGGCATCCAGGCGACCACCTCTGATTTAATATTCCTTTTGAGATACATTCTTGAAACAGCACCTCCTAACCTCGAAAAGGAAATTTTCTATGATAGATTAGAGTACGATCTTGAAAGGGAAGGAGAACTCCTTTCATTAGCAATAGATTCCAGATATCCGGTTTCGGGGGCTTACTTGATTTTCAAGGATAAGGCGATTGATCTCAACCCGGATATTCTGAATGTAAAAGAGGGATTTGAGATATTTACTCAACGAGAAAATGGTGAGCTTCGGGTTCTTATCTATAGCCCAAAGGGAGAGACAATCCCTCCAGGTAAAACTTCCATTTTAACTATAAAAGCTATGGATAATACGGAAGTTCTATTAAAAGAGGCTTGTTTCTCGGATTTTGAGGGCAATCTTTTAAAGGGAGAGGTTATGGAACATTCAGGCTTACCGGAAGCCTTTTCTCTTTCCCAGAACTATCCCAATCCTTTTAATCCAGAGACTTACATAGAGTTTGCTGTCCCGAATGTTTCTCTGGTTAGCTTGAAGATCTACAACATAAAGGGTCAATTGGTTAGGACCCTTCTGGCTTCCGAGGTTGAGGCTGGAGTTCACAAGGTGAGATGGGATGGAACAGATGATGGTGGAGAGAAAGTTGCAAGTGGAATCTATTTCTATCAGTTTAAAACAGAAGGCCTTAGCCAGACCAAGAAGATGATGTTTTTGAAATGATGAAAACACAAGCAGATTGTTTGCAGGAGTATGCAGATTTTATGAACTCATCAATTGAAAGAAGAAAACAAAAGGAAAACACAGAGATTAAAAGAGATGGCTTTAGAGCTATCTTAAATAAAGTTAATAGATTGGCACATCCATTGCACATTAATAAGAGGTGTTTTTAAGATGAAAACTTCAATGAAAGGATTGAAAATGAGTTACAAGAAAGCAATTTTTTTGGTTGTTTTAACGTTGCTCATAGTGATGTTTTCCTTTGATAACGGATATGCGGTGGTGACTTATCTTGATACCGACACCATTAAGGTAGTAGATGCTTATGGCGAACCCGGGGATACCAACGTAATCGTTAATTTTTATTTTGCGAACACGGTGCATATAGCCGGTTGGAGCATAAGAGTCGTTTTTGACACCTCCTTAATTAGACCCACACATGACAACTTGGGTAAGTTGAATGCGGAATTAGTCGGTCGGGGTACGATTTTCAGCTCTGAGATGAATGGAGGTTCTGAACCCAAGCCGGGTATTGTGACCTTCTTTGGCGCAAATGATCCGATTGCGCCCTTTGTCACCATGCCCCCTGGTTCCGGCAATATACTCCAGATCGAGTTCAAGATCAATTCGTATGTGACTACAAGTACCGACGCTTTTATTCACTTGGAGAGCGTGCCTTTCCCTGAGAGCTGGAACAACTTTTCGAGTACCGTGGGTGACACCATCTATATTCCCATACTGGAGGATGGTTATATCCACATCAGTGGCGGACCGGGACCTGGAAACGATGCGCCCGTTTTCGGTCCCCTGGCATCCCAATACGAGATGACCGAGGGAGACAGCCTGGGATTTCTGGTTTCGGCTTCGGATCCGGACGGGGATAGCCTGAGCCTGTATGCTGAGAGTTCCCTGCCAGCGAATGCAAGCTTTCCTTCCACCGAGGGGGACAGCGCGGTCAGCCAGTGGTTTGTTTTCAAACCGAATTATACTCAAGGGCCTGCTGTGTTCGAGGTTACCTTTGCAGCAGAGGATACCGTCGGTGCGATAACAAGACGGACCGTTACTATCACCCTGAACGATTTTCAGGTTAGCGGTGATCTGTTATCGGTCTCAACCGATCAGGGTGGGATTCCTGGAGCTGCGGGGAGAATGGTTGACGTTGGGCTAAATAGTGAAAATGACATCTATGGAGTGCAATTCGATTTAAGCTGGGATCCGAATATAATCCAGATAGATTCTTTTGTAAAAACCACCAGGACCGCGAATTTTTCTCTGAGAACCAATCTATCCTACATAGGGAGTGATTCCGGCACGGTAAGGGTTTTGCTTTTTGGTCTGGAGAATCAGATAATACCAGCCGGGACAGGTCCAATCCTCTCTTTTTCGGTTTCGGTTGATTCCGCCTCCGAATGCGGAGTGGATGTGCCTTTGACTTTATCCGAGGCAAAAGAGGCTGTTACCATCGGAGGAGCCTCGCAGCCTATGCCGACATCTGACGGTCTTTTCTATGTTGATTGTTTCGGAGACGTTAACTCGGATGGAAGCATAGATGTGGCTGATGTTGTTGATCTGGTAGCTTACATATTAGGAACCCTCTCATTCGACGCACGCAAACTGGAAGCGGCTGATGTCAATCACGATTCCACAGTGGATGTGGGTGACTTGGTGGGGACCTATAATATTATCCTGGGTTTACCGATAGAGGGTGCTCCCTTAGGTGGATTCACTGCACCTCTGGCTTCGGTTGAGCTCGATCTGGAGGATTTGAGTAAAGGTTTGGGTGGAGAAGCTCGGGTATGGGCTGATCTATCAGTACCGGTGGCCGGAGCCCAATTCGAAATCGAATACGATCCGGATCAGTTCAGCTTCTCAGCCCCGGTTTTAACCGAAAGGTCAGATGGTTTTATAATTCAGTACCGGGATGATAAAAATGGTAAACTCAAAGCAATTATCTACAGCCCCGCTGGCGATGCTATCCAGACAGGGAAGGGAGATATCCTGCGATTACCGGTGGAGGTTAAGTCCGGTGTTTCGGAGGAGCTGGAGATCGATTTAACTGACGTGGTTATGGCCAATTCAGGTGCTGTGGTTATCCCGGTTAGTGGATATTCCACTCTGCCCAAGATGTTCAGCTTATCTCAGAACTATCCCAATCCCTTTAATCCACAGACGACCATTCAATATGAGATCGGTGGAGACGACGGGTCAATGCCAGTCCGTGCTACTTTGAAGATATACAATATCCTGGGACAGAGGGTTAAGACTTTACTGGATGAGGACGTGCCCCCAGGGATCTACAGGGTCGTTTGGGATGGAAGAGATGAGAACGGCGAGAGGGTGGCTTCCGGAGTGTATCTATATCGATTTACAACCGATGAATATAGCGAGACCAAGAAAATGGTTATGATGAAATAAGGATTTGAAGTTCCGGGAAGGGTGAGCATGAAAAGATGTCTGATAAATCTTGGATTATTATTATCGTTAATCATCCCCGTTACTGCCCAGGCGGGTTATAGGGTGCAGAGCGGTATTACCACAATGGGAGATTTAATTACCACCCGTGATGTTGCCCTTAATGTAAACGTGAGTAATTTAGATAAAGCCTTCGTCATAATTCATTACTTCTACGCTCATCAGCCAGGTATAAATGGAAGTGTTGATCAAAACGACGGGATGGTAAATGCCTATTTGTGGGATGATGTGGGTACTACCAAGATACGGTTTACAAGACATGCTGGTGCTGTTGCTATCCATATCTCCTGGACGGTAATTGAGTGTACCGATGATGAGTTTACTGTTTATCGCGGCTCGCAGTCCTGGTCAGGAACCACAACATTATACACCCCTGCAATTGGAGCAACTGTTGTCGGTGATAATTGTTTTGCATGGGTAAATGGTACAACCTGCGACCAAGCTAATCGACTAAGAGTAAGAGAAGCTCATTTTACGGCTGATGTCAGCTCAGGCAGCCAAACTACGCTAAATCTCAGGAGATTTCAGGTTGAATCATCGCCCAGCGGGACACTTAGATGGATAGTGGTGGAGTTTGATCCCACCAAGATTGGTGGGCTGGATACTGGTGAAGAGACTATAACCACACAACTGGAAAACAGCAGGGCAAGTTGGCTTATCTCTGGCTGCGTCAAATCCCGATCACTGCTTTTGGGTCAGTGGAGGGTCAGTGGAGATGATGGCCTGAATGCCCATTCGATAGCACTCCATATGGCTGATGATACTACAGGACAAGCATACGTTCATTTGAGTAATGACTATAATCGGGTTCTACGCTGGTATTGCATTGATTTTGGACCAAATGTCGGCAGCAGGCAAGAGGGACAAGTGGATAATAGTGGTAATCCGGGTTGGACAACTGCTGATCAAACTATCTCGCCCGCTGTGGATACAACTCGTGCTGTGTCATTCGTGACACTCACTTGTGATGGCAATGGTACGCTTTTTCCGCGTCCCATGATCAGACACTGGTTGTCTAGTGGCAATACTTTGGAAATCGAGAGAAATTATTATGGCCAAGGATCCTGGATAGAATGGCAGGTTTTAGAACTTCCGCCTATTAGCCAAAGACCTATCTTAAATCCTATTGGATCGAAGAGTGTGGATGAAGGTCAGACTTTGGAGTTCAGAATATCAGCATCAGATCCTGATTTAGATTCAATAATATTATCAGCGGAGAATGTTCCAACCAATGCAACATTTACAGATTCGGGAAATGGAGCAGGGTCCTTTACCTTTAATCCGGATTATACTCAGTCAGATACTTATTATGTGACATTCATAGCCTCGGATGGAAGTTTAGCGGACTCAGAGGTGGTTGATATAGAGGTAAATGATGTAAATAGAGCACCGGTATCAAATGCAGGTTCTGACCAGTCAGGTATAGAGGCGAACACTCTGGTATCTCTGGATGGCTCGGGCTCATCTGATCCGGATGGAGATTCATTGGGTTATCATTGGTCTCAGATTTCAGGACCTTCGGTGACGTTATCAGATACCAATATAGTAAATCCTACTTTTACGCCTACAGTGAAGGGTAATTATGAGTTTGAGTTGTTGGTAGATGATGGAGTTTTGATAAGCTCTCCTGACACTATTTTGATTTCAGTTAATAATCAAGGACCAGTAGCAGATGCAGGAAGTGATCAGTTGGGAATAGAAGTTAACACTTTAGTAATCCTGGATGGTTCGGGATCTTATGATCTTGATGGAGATTCATTAGGCTATCACTGGTCTCAGATTTCAGGACCCCCGGTGACTTTATCAGACACGAATAAATATTATATAACCTTTACTCCGACAATAAAGGGCAATTATGAGTTTGAGTTGTTGGTGGATGATGGAGCTTTGGTAAGCTCTCCTGATACGGTATTGGTTTCAGTTGACAATCAGGCTCCTTTAGCAGATGCTGGAGCGGACCAATCAGGAGTTGAGGCAAATACTCTGGTAACCCTGGATGGTTCAGGTTCATCTGACCCTGATGGAGATTCATTGGGCTATCACTGGTCTCAAGTTTCAGGACCATCGGTAACGTTATCAGATACTAACATATTAAATCCTACCTTTACCCCAACGGTGAAGGGTAATTATGAATTTGAGTTATTGGTGGATGATGGTGCTTTGACCAGTTCACCTGATACGGTATTGATTCAGGTGAACAACCAGACACCGGTAGCGGATGCTGGAGCGGATCAGTCAGGGATCGAGGCGAATACTTTAGTAACTCTGGATGGTTCGGGTTCTTATGATCCTGATGGTGATTCATTGGGCTATCACTGGGCTCAAGTTTCAGGACCATCGGTGACGTTATCAGATACCAACATAGTTGATCCAACATTCACCCCTACTGTTAAGGGTAATTATGAGTTTGAGTTATTGGTGGATGATGGAGCTTTGGTAAGCTCTCCTGATACGGTATTGGTTTCAGTTGACAACCAGGCACCGGTTGCAGATGCTGGAGCAGACCAGTTAGGAATAGAGGCAAATACTCTGGTAACCCTAGATGGATCGGGCTCATCTGATCCTGATGGTGATTCTTTAGGTTATCACTGGTCTCAGATTTCAGGACCATCGGTCAGTTTATCAGATTCAAATATAGTTAATCCCACATTAACTCCAATTATTAAAGGTAATTATGAGTTTGAGTTGTTGGTAGATGATTCTTATCTATTAAGTTCTTCACTGGTCTCAGATATCAGGGCCTTCGGTGACGTTATCAGATACCAACATAGTTGATCCAACATTCACCCCTACTGTTAAGGGTAATTATGAATTTGAGTTGTTGGTGGATGATGGAGCCTTGGTAAGTTCTCCTGATACGGTATTGGTATCAGTTAACAATCAGGCGCCTTTAGCAGATGCTGGATCGGATCAACTGGGTACAGAGGCTAATACTTTAGTAACTCTGGATGGTTCAGGTTCATCTGACCCTGATGGTGATTCTTTGGGCTATCACTGGGCTCAGATATCAGGGCCTTCGGTAAGTTTATCTGATTCAAATATAGTTAATCCGACATTCACCCCGACTATAAAGGGCAATTATGAGTTTGAGTTGTTGGTGGATGATGCTTATCTATTAAGTTCACCAGATACGGTATTAGTATCAATTGATAACCAGGCACCAGTGGCGGATGCTGGAGCAGACCAGTTAGGAATAGAGGCAAACACTCTGGTAACCCTAGATGGCTCTGGCTCATCTGATCCTGATGGTGATTCTTTGGGCTATCACTGGGCTCAGATATCAGGACCGTTGGTCAGTTTATCTGATTCAAATATAGTTGATCCCACATTCACTCCTACTATCAAAGGTAATTATGAGTTTGAGTTATTGGTGGATGATGGAGACTTGATAAGTTCACCTGATACGGTATTAGTATCAATTGATAACCAGACACCTGTAGCGGATGCTGGAGCGGATCAGTCAGGGGTTGAGGCAAATACTCTGGTAACCTTAGATGGTTCAGGCTCATCTGATCCTGATGGTGATTCATTGGGCTATCACTGGGCTCAGATTTCAGGGCCATCGGTCAGTTTATCGGATTCAAATATAGTTGATCCAACATTCACTCC
>LJUW01000097.1 GCA_001304315.1 candidate division Zixibacteria bacterium SM23_73_2
AAGAAGCTATATATAGTCTCTCCGGTAAAAGTGTAGAGAAGACCACTGGTCTTACCAGAATAGACATATGCTCGACCAGTACAAGCCGAATAACCCGGTGCTCCTACCATTAGATCATCATACCCATCACCATCTACATCACCTGCACTAGAAACCGACCATCCGAAAACGTCGCCCGCAGCCTCTCCGGTAAAAGTGTAAAGCTCCCCATAAGTGCATTGTACCCACACCATTTGTGCTATGCTCAGCAACAACGCAAAAGCTACTAACAATAACAAACTCCTCTGCATTTTTCTCTCCTCTCCGAGATTAGTTTGTGACTATTTCCCTGTCTTTTATTAATGCGCTTGTCAAGAATATAAGTAGAAACACTGAAAAGTCAAGTGAAAAAAACGCTGAAATAATTTATAGGTAATGTAAAGTTTGGCTTGTTGCTTAACCTTTTGTGTCATTCTGAACCCCCGCCTTTGGCGGGGTGAAGAATCTCATTTGCGAAGCATTCTTCGAATTTCCTGTTACATAAAAGAACCTTCACTTCGTTTCCCGGCCTGACCGCCAGGGACAGGCCGGGTGACATTTATAGATTTCGGCAAAAGCCCCAATTCAAACATAACCTGATTTACGATGGCTCCAACTTACCTTGATCACTTAAATCTAAAACCTGTGTATTCGGTCAATAAACAAGTCACCTGAAAAAACAAAAATCATATTATCTCTATTCAATGAAAACGATGTTGGTATAATATCCTATTGATGTTTCGGGAATAGGAATTCCCTAAGCTCTTGAGTTTAATCATAAGCCAGCCACCCAGAAACCCTGCTTTAAATTCCGGTCAAACAGACAAACCTCAGGTAAATACCTCTTTCTTTTTTTTTGAAAATCATTTATGATAGACAGCATGAGTAAGGATGATGCTGCAATAAAAAGGGCTGCTCTCTTGGTTGCCACGTTGACCTCTTTTCTCACCCCTTTTATGGGTTCCTCCGTTAATATAGCCCTCCCCTCAATTGGAAGGGAATTTAATATGAATGCGGTTTTGCTGGGTTGGATCGCCACCTCATATCTTCTGGCAGCAGCGATGTTCCTTGTCCCCTTTGGCAGGATAGCAGATATATATGGGAGGAAAAGGATTTTTATCAACGGGATCCTGACTTATGCTGTTTCCTCTTTTCTTTCCTCGGTTGCTCCTTCTGCTGTCTGGCTTCTTGCCTTTCGGGTCTTACAGGGTATTGGCAGCGCTATGATCTTCGGCACTGGAATAGCTATCTTGACCTCTGTATATCCTGTCGGGGAGAGAGGGAGAGTTTTGGGGATAAATGTTGCAGCGGTCTATTCAGGACTTTCCTTAGGACCTTTTTTAGGCGGCTTTCTAACCCAGCATCTCGGCTGGAGAAGCATCTTTTTTCTAAACGTGCCCTTGAGCTTGATAATTATAGCTTTTGTCCTATGGAAATTGAAGGGGGAGTGGGCTGAGGCAAAAGGAGAGAAGTTCGATTTAACTGGTTCCATAATTTACATCCTCACCCTCCCAGCCATGATGTATGGCCTCTCTCTTTTACCAGCCACAGCCGGGGTATGGCTAATCCTTTTAGGGGTACTGGGGCTTATAGCACTGGCTAAATGGGAGATGAAGGTGAAAAGCCCAGTCTTGGATATGAATCTTTTCAGAAATAACACCGTTTTCGCTTTCTCCAGCTTGGCAGCCTTTATCAACTATGGCGCAACATTTGCAATCGGTTTTCTTCTAAGCCTTTACTTGCAGTATACCAAAGGTCTTGACCCTCAACATGCAGGCTTCATTCTGGTATCCCAACCTGCGGTTATGGCCCTTTTTTCACCTCTTTCAGGTAGACTTTCGGATAAGATTGAGCCAAGAATAGTCGCCTCAATAGGAATGGGGTTTACAGCAATGGGGCTTTTTTTGTTTACTTTTTTGAATTCAAATACCGGTATCCCATTTGTGGTGATCAGTCTCATTGTGGTTGGTTTTGGCTTAGCCCTTTTTTCATCTCCCAATACCAATGCGATAATGAGTTCTGTCGAAAAAAGGTTTTACGGAGTAGCAGCTGCCACGGTGGGAACAATGCGGCTCACCGGGCAGATGTTCAGTATGGGTATTAGCATGTTGGTACTTGCCTTATACATGGGGAACGCTCAGGTCTCACCTGAAAACTATCCGCTTTTTTTGAAAAGTACGAAATCAGCATTCATAATCTTCACCGCCCTCTGTTTCGCCGGGATATTCGCATCGCTTTCCAGGGGTAAGGTAAGATGAGATCGCTTATTTTGTGTTTGCTCTTTTTATTCGGCAGGAAGATAAAACTTCGTAAATCCCTGAGAGAATGTCTGAGGTGCACCTCCCTCATATGCAATCCCTAAAGTGATGCCAATGGTGGGGATTTTAAACGAGCATCGGAAAAATGTGAACATTGATAAAGACAAAAGACCTTTTTAGATAAATGTAAATAAAGCGAATTTTGGATATGTGAAGGGCATTAACAGAAAAAACAAAAATTATATTCTTTTGATTTCTAAGGAGATGTGAAGGTGTTTCATATTAGCTTATTCACCCAAAACAATATTGGTATAATATCCTATTACATGCCCTCTAATGACCTTATTAGTAAAAGCTTAAAATTATTTTCAAGTAATTCAATAAAATCACTTGACAAACATTTTTTGTGTTTTATCATAGAGATAAAGGATGCTCTAAGTTAAAGTCTGTTAATAAGATGTGGAAAATCCGGGAAGGTCTTTTAAGTGGTTGCAAATAAAAGAAGAAAATCTCTGAAATCTGTAATCGGAATGTGGAAAAACTCAAAGATTTTTCCCAATAAATAAGATAAGCTCAAGTGTATAAAAGGGTTATTACCATTCCACAATTGTGGAAAAGATGTCGATATTTAAGTTTAACTTTAATCAGAGTTTGCTATGCCTATGGACAGCGTAAAAATATGGGATGAATGCCTGGATTATCTGGGCACTAAAATAAAAAGACAAAGCTTTTTAACCTGGCTGAAACCGACCAGGGGGCTTCCCTCAAATGACAGTACCTTAAAGGTTGCGGTTCCAAACAAGTTCGTTGCCGAATGGCTGGAGGAGCACTATTCCCAGCTAATACAGGAAGCCATCCAGAAGACAACCAGCGAAAAAATCAACCTCTCCTTCTGCGTTAGAAACGAGCTGGGAGGTCATCAAACCGAGATAAGCTTTAACTCAAAAAAAGAAGATATGAAACTATCCTCCGAGCAAAGCGCAATACTAAACCCCAAATACACCTTCGAGAGCTTCGTGGTGGGGGAGAACAATCAGTTTGCCCATGCTGCTTCTATGGCAGTTGCCGAAGCTCCCGGCAAAACCAAGTTCAATCCCCTTTACATCTATGGAGGGGTAGGATTAGGAAAAACTCACCTGGTTCAGGCGATCGGACATCTCGTCAAGGAGGTCAGCAAGGAGGCAAAGATACTCTATGTAACCAGCGAGAAATTTACCAATGACTTCATCTCCTCGATAGGAGCATCAACCCTTCAGGATTTCGTCCACTTCTACAGAAGCGTAGATCTTCTGCTTTTAGACGATATCCAATTCTTCACCGGAAAGGAAAGCACCCAGGTTCAGTTCTTTCACACCTTCAATGCCCTGTACCAGGACGGAAAACAGATAGTCCTAACCTCGGATCGCCCCCCCAAGGAGATCAAGGGGCTGGAGGAGAGGCTTCTCTCCAGGTTCCAGTGGGGACTGGTAACCGACATCCAACCACCAGATTTAGAAACCAGGATCGCCATAATAAAAAAGAAGACTGAATCGGATAACATTGCCATACCCGATGAGATAGCAGTTTTTCTGGCTGATAACGTCACCTCCAACATAAGGGAACTGGAGGGATCGCTGATAAGGCTTTTAGCTTATTGTTCTCTTCATCAAAGAAATCTCACCCTGGATTTAGCAAAGGATGTGCTGAAGGACATTATAAGAAATGAGAGCAAAAAGATATCCATAGAGGATATTCAGAAAAAGGTAGGCGAACATTTCAAGCTCTCGCCGGAGCTTCTCTGCTCCAAAAGAAAAACCCAGGAGATCTGCTGGGCCAGACAGGTGGCTATGTATCTTTGCAGAAACCTGACCAGTTTCTCTTTGAAAACCATCGGCCTCAAATTTGGCGGAAGGGATCACTCCACTGTAATTCACTCCTGCAACCTGGTGGGAGAGAACATCAAAAAAGATCAGGAGTTTAAATTAAAAGTTGATGAGATCATAAACTCCCTGTATGGATAACTAAGTTAAAAGGATGTGTAAACTCTGTTAAAATCATAAAAGTCAAAATTCCTGTTGAAAAAAAACAAACTTTTTAATATCTTATCAACGTTGAAAATATTTTGGTAATACAGTTAACTCTAATAAAGAAAACGAGGAAAATAGATTTAAAATATTTTATTAACACCATTAACATAGATAATATTATTAAACTATAATTTAATTATTTAAAAGTTAATAATTAGATATGGAGGAAAAGATGAAATTTTCCGCAGGCAGAGGTGAGCTTTTATCGGCATTACAAACCGTATTGAGCATAGTCCCGACCAGAACGACCCTTCAAGTTCTGTCTAACGTTCTGCTTGAAGTTGATAACGTAAAGGGAGTTGGAAAACTCAGATTGGCTGCCACTGATCTGGATACCTTCGTGCTCAAGACCATTCCGGTGAACGTTTTGAAGAATGGGGAGATAACCATTCCAGCCAAAGTATTTGCGGATATAATAAGAGAGGCTCCCGAGACCGAGATCGAGGTTGGTGCTTCTGATACCCGGGTGGAAATAAAGTTCGGCAAGGGGATATACAGGATATCCGGTATTACCCCGGATGATTTTCCGAAGCTCCCGGAAATAAACTTGGCCAAGCAGATAAAGATCAACGGGGCTGAACTTTCCAGGATGATCAGGAAAACCATCTTCGGAGTATCCAGCGATGAAACCCGCGCGGCTTTAAACGGAATCCTGTGGAGAACCAAAGGAGACAAGATGGAGATGGTAGCAACTGACGGTCACAGGCTGGCAAAGATCTCTTTGGCCAACAAGAAGCTGAAAGGCATGCACGAGGATGTGATCATACCCCCCAAGGTTTTGAATCTTCTGGTCAGATTCATCGGTGATGAGGAGAATGAGGTGGGGATCATATTTGGTGAGAATAATATCGTTTTCTCACTTGGGGATATCGTTTTGTCCTCGCGTCTGATCGAAGGTCCCTACCCCAATTTCGAGCAGGTGATACCCAAGGAGAGCGACAAAAAGCTTTTTGCTGATATCCAAACTTTAACCAATACGGTAAAAAGGGTGGCGATTCTTTCGAATACCTTAACCCATCAGGTGAAACTTGGTTTAAAGAAGGGAAAGGGAAAGGAGGGGGGAAATATCGAACTATCCTCGGTTAATTTTGATCTGGGTGGTGAGGCTCAGGAGAGTATTCCCTGTGAATACGTCGGAGAGGATATGGAGGTGGGATACAATGCCAACTACATGCTGGACATATTGAAGCAGATGGAAGGGGATAAGGTAACCCTTGAGCTTTCCAACCCGGTATCTGCCGGGATTATATATTCTACCCCCCAGCCGGAGGGAGAGGAATATCTCTGCCTTCTGATGCCTTTGAGGCTGGTTGAGTAGAGAATGTAGTTTTTTATATCAATCTAAGATTTTGGGGCAAAAGGATTTTTCTTTCTTTGGATGTGGGTATTTTTTGTATAAAAAAAGGAAAATATTCTTGCTATTTGCGTATATTATAATAAATTATAAATATGTATCGAAAATATAAAAGCCCGGAACTTCTGGGTAATATTTTGGAAAAAACCCTGAAAAAAAGAGGGCTGGAAAAAAAAATATTGGGAGAAAAAGCGGTGCTTCTATGGGAAAGGGTGGTTGGTCCCCAGATAGCACAAAAGAGCAGCGCTTTTAAAGTCGAGGGCTCAATCCTTTTCGTGAGGGTTAAATCTCCCTGCTGGAGAAACGAACTATTTTTCATAAAGAAAAAAATAATAGACAAGTTGAATCAACACATCAAAAAAAGACTGATAAAAGACATCGTCTTCGTTCACTCCCAGAATTAAGAAAACTTTATGGCCAAGAATAAAACCACGGGAACAGTAGAAAACCAAAAGGTATACGATGCCACTACCATTCAGGTGCTCAAGGGATTGGAAGCGGTTCGCCGAAGACCGGCCATGTATATCGGGGATACCGGAGCCCGGGGACTGCACCATCTGGTCTACGAGGTGGTGGATAACAGCATCGACGAAGCCATGGCTGGAGTATGCGATTCCATTGAGGTGGTCATCAATAAAGATCTCTCGGTGATGGTTGAGGACAACGGCAGGGGCATACCTGTGGATATACATCCCACTCAGAAAAAGCCGGCGCTTGAGGTGGTTATGACCATGCTTCACGCCGGAGGTAAGTTCGATCACCAGACCTATAAGGTCTCCGGGGGTCTGCACGGCGTCGGTGTTTCGGTGGTTAATGCACTATCCCAGTGGTGCGAGGTGGAGGTCTCGAGGGATGGAAAGGTATGGTTCCAGAGATACGAGCGAGGGAAACCCAAGGAAAAACTAAAGGAGATCGGGAAAAGCATAAAAATCGGCACCAGGACAACATTTTTACCGGATAAACAGATATTCAAAAAAATCGATTTCAGCTTCGATGTCCTCTCCGCCAGGATGAGGGAGCTTGCCTTTTTGAACAGGAATTTAAAAATACTTATCGAGGACAAAAGATCCGGTAAATCCAACAACTTCAGGTACAGGGGAGGTCTGGTGTCCTTTGTCGATTATCTCAACGAGAATAAGGACAAACTCCACAAGCCGATATACTTTCAGAAGACCAAAAACGGTTTGGAGATCGAGATAGCCCTGCAGTATACTGATGCCTATGTGGAGAACATTCTCTCCTACGTTAACAATATAAACACCCAGGAGGGGGGAACTCACCTGGTTGGGTTCAAGACCGCACTTACCCGGACAATCAACTCCTATGCCCAGAAGAACAACCTTTATAAAAACTCGAGTTTATCCCTGGAGGGGAGCGATGTAAGGGAGGGATTGACCGGTGTTTTGTCGGTTAAATTACCGGACCCCCAATTTGAGGGGCAGACCAAGACCAAGCTGGGGAACTCTGAGGTCAAGGGGATAGTTGAGTCGGTTTTGGGTGAGGATCTGTCCGAGTTTTTCGAGGAGAATCCCACTATTGCCAGAAGGATAACCGAGAAATCCATCTCCGCAGCCCGTTCCAGGGAGGCGGCCCGAAAAGCCAAGGAGCTCACCCGTAGGAAGTCAGCTTTGGAATCGACCGGACTTCCAGGAAAGTTAGCTGACTGCTCGTCTACCAACTCCGAGGAGTGCGAGATCTACATTGTCGAGGGAGACTCTGCTGGTGGTTCCGCCAAGCAAGGGAGAGACCGAAGGTTCCAGGCGATACTGCCCTTAAAGGGTAAGATCCTCAACGTGGAGAAAGCCAGGCTGGACAGAATACTGTCCAACGAGGAGATAAGA
>LJUW01000098.1 GCA_001304315.1 candidate division Zixibacteria bacterium SM23_73_2
GTTTTAAACCCTATTTCTGAATCTTCCTGGGTGAGGCTCTGGGGATAACCAATATCTTGTTCTTCCGATCTCTCAATTACAAGGTTCTGAGTAATCAGGGGGTCCTCTTCATCCAAACCCCAGGGATCAAAACTCTCCTCCGCCTCTATTCGGGGATCCTTCTTAGAATCTTTTTTTATCCCCGGCTTTATTGCTCCGCAGCATAGAAAGGCAAAAGAAAAAAGCGTAAGTGAAATCAAAAAAAACGACTTTCTCATAGATATCTTTCCAGCTCCTTATCCCTGGCGAACTTCTGCAATAGTTCCCTTACCTCCTGGACCTTGGTCTTGTGAGCTACAAAAACGATGTCATCGGTTTTTACAATCACTAAATCCGAGATTCCCAGGGTGGCTATAACTCCGTCCGAGTCGTTGACGATGGTAGTCTCAAAGGTGTTGGAAACAGAGACTTTTCCCAGAATGACATTGTTATCCTTATCCTTCTCTTTGATCCTTTCCAAGGCAAGCCAGGAGCCCACATCGTCCCAGGCAAGGTCAGCCTTTAAGGTCAGGACATTTTTTGCTTTCTCCAGAACAGCACAATCTATTGATATGTTCTCAGAATCACTGTAAAGTTCTCTTAATGCTTCATCCTCGGAATCCTCTCCGATATGCAAGGAGTAATCCAGAAGAGCCCGGTTAAGTTTTGGCATATAAGTGTTCAGAACATTAAGGATCGACTTCGCAGTCCAGACAAACATTCCGCTGTTCCAGAGATGCTTTCTGTCATAATAATATTCTTGTGCAGTTATACGGTCTGGCTTCTCCTTGAATTTGTTTATTCGGTAGACCGGAACATCCTCGATGGCGTCGAAAAGCTCGGATATCTCGATGTATCCATAAGCGGTCTCAGCCCGGGTGGGTACTATTCCCAGAGTTATGAGAAAATCTCCCTTTGACACAACCTGGCAAGCCACCCGGAGTATCTTCTGCAGCTCCTCCTTGGGTTTGATAAAGTGATCGGAGGATAGCACCACCATGGTTGCATCAGGATCCTTCTTTACCAGATGAACCGCAGCCAGTCCTATTGCCAAACAGGTATTTTTGCCCTGGGGTTCCACGATCAAATTGTCATCCTTAAGGTAGTCGACGTGCTCCAGAATACTGTTTTTAATCTCCTCTCCGGTAACCACTAAAGTCCTCCGTATGGGGATGAAATTAGCTATCCGATCGATGGTCTCCTGAAGCATACTCTTCTCCGAGGAGATACGCAGAAGCTGTTTGGGATGCAGGTTTCGGGACAAAGGCCAGAACCTTTCTCCTTTACCTCCTGCTAAAATCACCGCATAGATCACATCTTCCTCCTTAATATTAAAACAAAGAAGAAATACACACTCGATTTTCTAATATAGATAAAAATCAATTTTAGTCAACTCTTTTTTTTGAATAAATTTCAAATCTCACTACAAAACACCAAAGATTATCCATAAAAGTTTTGTTAAATAAGGGTTTTATCCTACAAAAAATACCCTTGAAATCCTTATGGTTATTTCAAAGTCTTAGCTTTTATCCTCCTTAAATCGGTTATCAAAACGATAAAGTTCTCATCACCTCAATAAGAACAATCCCTTTAATAAAATAAAAATCCGATACTTCGCAAATAAAAAAGCCCCCGGAATGGGGGCTTTAAATTCTTAAAAAAAATATTTTATTATCAGGGATTTTCCTCAAAATCCAAAGGTTCCACCGATCCCAATCCCCTCATCTCCTCGGTTACGATAGTGGGGGTAACCACTATGACCAGCTCCCTTTTGGAGATATCGTTGTTGGTGTACCTGAAGAGATAACCTAAAAGGGGAATGTCTTTAAGAATCGGAATTCCGGTAGTGCTGAACTTCTTCTCCTCGGAGACCAAGCCACCGATAATCGCTGGCTGACCATTCTCCACCACCACGTTGGTCTCGGCGTTATTGGTATTGATAATCACCCCGTTAGGATCGAATTGATAAGAGCTCCGCTCGGGCATAAGGTGCATAAGGACCCTGTCCTTGGCGGTGATGTGAGGGACCACCTTAAGTATGGTCCCGACCTCCACGAAGGTGATGATCACATTACCCGAGGCGTCGAATTGTTTGATGGGAATTTTCGATCCCATCTGGATGGTGGCTTCTTTGTTGTCCATGGTGGTAATCTCCGGGCGAGCCAAGATCCTTGCTTTGTCGTCCCTTATTAGAGCAGAGATGGTTGCGTTCAAATCGAAGTCCTTCTGCATCGTGGTGTAGGTAAAAGTCCCGAAAGGATCAGAGACCCGGTTAGCTAACTGGTCCATCTGATATTCATTGATTATGGGATTTTCCGGGGTTCCCTTTTCCTCAGTGGTCAAGAAACTCCAGTTAATTCCCAGCTCATCCAAAGCCTTGGTCTCAATCTCCAGAAGCTGGGTGGAGATTTTAATCTGATCGGTTTCCCGATCCAGATCTGCCACCAGACTTCTGACTTTAGCTATGTCCTCCGGGGTATCGGTGATGATCAAAGAGTTGGTCCTGGCATCTACATCCACGATCCCCCTTCCGGATAGAATCGTTTTAACCGGCTTGATCAGCTCATCGGCAGCGGAGTTTTTAACTGAGATTATCTCGGTCTTCAAAGATACCAGGGTTTTCTGTTCAGCTGCATGCTTCTGTTTGGACGACTGCTCCTCCATGTAATCCTTCAAGGGTAGAACCCGAATATATCCCGGCTCCTCAACTCCGGCCAGAGAATAGTTCTTGAACACAATGTCCAGAGCCTGTCTCCAGGAAACGTTTTTCAAATTCAAAGTGACGTCCCCCTTAACCGCGGGCGAGGTAACGATGTTAACCTCACCGTAATCAGCTAAAAAAGACAAGACCGAATGGATATCCGCATTCTGCAGATTCAAGTTTTTGATGAAATCCTTGGCACCTGCATAGGGGCATAGAAAAAGCAAGACCAGAAGACCTGCAGTTAAAACTTTTAAAAACGGCAAAAGTTCATTTTTTTTCTCTTTCATAATCGCTCTCCATTTTTATTTATGTGGAAAGTTCCAAAGCTACTGTTCTTGACCAGCCATATTCGGTGATCTCAAAAACGATTCTATCTTCGAAGACCTTAAGCACATATCCATTTTGAACCCTGTCCCCCTGCTCCATAATGTATCCGTATCCCCGCTCGTCCTCCAAAAGCGCCTTAAGACCACTTTTGTTCTCTAAAATACCAACCAACTCCAGGCTCTCCACATCAGGCAAAGGAGCCTCTCCGAATTCAAAAGATATCTTCTCGGTTAAAGGTGTAAAAGGATCCCTGGCATTATAGGAGGAGTAAGTCAGAACCTTCCTACCCGGAACAGTGTCCAATTTCGTCCCTTCCTTCTCCTCAGGTAAGGTGTCGAGAGCTAAAAGCGTATCAAACTCAAATAACTCTAAAACTTCCTTATCCGGGGTTTTCGATTCGGAAAAAACCACCTTTTCAGTTTCCATGGGCCCTTCCCTTATCAATTTTGTCTCAGTAAGATCCTTTTCTTTTTTCAAGGGGGGTAAAACGGTCTCATTTGGATCTGCCTTGCGGGTAGTTTTCTTCTCTTCAGGCATTGACTTTTGCTTGGAGATTTTATCTTCCTGGGCCAAAGATTGAGTTTGCTTTTCAGAGGCTATATTTTTCTTTTTTGTCTTCTCGGTTATCTTCTCTTTTGGTACTGAGCTAGTGGAAACTTCGGTTTCCTTTTGGGCATATTCTTTTTTGTTCAAAGAAGTTTTCTCAGATTTCAAATCTTTGCTGGAAGTCTTTTGGATTTTTTGACCGATCTCAGTTTTTCCCTCAGGAGTATCCAAAACCAACTTTTGCTTCTTCTCAGGCTGTGGAGAGGCTCCCTTCTTTTCTATGGTTGACTCGAACTGCGAAGGCTCACAGGTCCAAAACTTGAAATCCCTATCATCAGGAGAAAATATCGAAAAGGTCACTTTGTTTTTAGTTTTATCTTCAACCTGATAAAGAGCCTCGTTTTTTAAGTCCAGGACCACCCTGGTGATTTTTTCCGGGTTCACCTGAAATTGACTTGTCCTAATATCCTTAATTATACCCTGAGGAATATCGTAGAAGTCATTTCGGGGCAGCTTATGCACTGCATTGGCAAAATCGATCACGATCCGGTGAGGTTTATCCTCCTTGGGTGGCTCGATAAAATGTGATAGCTTGAGATCCCCGGTCGTGTATATGGAGAAAAGGACATAGTCGCCCTTCTTTTCCAGGCTGAGGTTTTTCACCATAGATTCTGCCCAGACCAGACCCGGGCAGATCGTCAGAGTGACCAGAAGGACTGTGGTCAAAATAAACCCTGTTATTTTGAAAAATCTATTTCTATTCATACATTAACCTCTTTTTAAAACTCCAATTTCTTTAGTCTTTCCTCATCCTTAATGTAATAGGTGGAGAGTTTAAAAGATGCTGTAATGGAATTTCCAGTTTTTTCTTCCTCCGCAGCAGGTAAGGCAGTGATGGAAACGTTGGTAATGTTGCTCATAAAAGGAAAATTGGCGACATTTGCAAAAAAGTGTCCCAGTTGATGATAGGTGCCCTGAATCTGTACATTGAAATCCAAAATGTTGTAAAAGCTCACCGGCAGGGGAGCCTGGGGTGTTATCTCCAGAATGTTGGTCTGGGAAACCTGAGCAGCCGAATGCATCTGATTTAAAAACAAAGAGGGTTTTCTTTCCTCGGGCAAAAGTAGCTCCACCCTCTGATAGCGTTCCACAAGCTTCTGGTATTCATCTTTCAGGCTCTCCATGCTTTTTGCCTTCATCTCCACGTTTTTCAAATCAGTCATCAGGATCTCGTACTCGGTCCGTTTTTGGGAGATCTTTTCCGAATACCCGGAATAGATGCGAGCGTACCAGAAATATATGACCAAAAACCCCACCAGGGTTAAGAGTAAATACTTCTGCAACTTAGGGTTTTTGAGATCCATCTGAATCCTCCTCTTTTATCGCAAAGCCTTTTTCCTTCTCCAGTTCCTGGATTACCTGGCTGGAGTATAGAAGATCCGAGTTCAGTTGAAAGGAAAAGACCTTTTGCTTGTCTATCTCAACCGCCTTGATAAACGCCAGCTCGATATCTTGAAAATGATAAGATCTGAAAAGCCTGGTTAAGAAGGTAGCCAAGTTATTTATGGAATAGGCATATCCTTCTATGGTCACCCTAGGATTTTCCTGAACAAAAGTCTGCTCCAGATTTTGTAAGGTGTCTTCCTGAGCAGGTTTTGGACCTGGGGCTGGAGGGGGAGTTTCCTTAAATGAAGAAAGCCATATATTATCCGGAACACGCGAGCTCAAATCCTCGGCAACCTCTATCCAAGTAGAGCGATCCTTATCCAGATTCTCTATAACCGACATCCTATCCAGGATTTTCTTCTTTATATCGCCCAGGGCGTCTACCAGTTGAATCGTCTCCTTGAGCTGGGATTTTCTGTTTCTGGCCTCAATTATTCTTCGATCAAGGTTTTTAACCTTTCCTTGCTGAAGAACAGTCAAAAGAATCAAAACCAAAGCCATCCCTGCACAGCCAATCAGAAAATAGAATTTGGCTTTGGTGAAGGTAAAGGCCTTACCTTTTCTTCTGAGTTCTTTAGGAAGTAGATTGATCTCTATCATTTTATACTACCTTCCTTGAAGCCAGCCCTACTGCTACCACCAAAAGGGGAGCGATTTTCTCAGGCTGAACTTCTTTGAATATCTCGGGATCATAGTCTATATTCCGCAGCGGGTTTGCCAGCTCCACCGGAATGTTCAATTTCGACTGAACGAATTCGGAAAGATATGGTATCAGAGCTCCTCCTCCTGACATTACCAGGTAATCAATGTCTTCAACTTTGGCCGAGGATTTAAAATAGGAGAACCCGATCTCAATCCCCGATATAAGCTCATCCGAAGCTCCGATAACCGTTGCCTTTAACATATCCTGGTCGATGGAGCTCTGCATCTCCCCCTTGATCACCTTCAAAGCCAACTCCTGGTTCAGACGAAATTCCTTCATTATCGCCTCGAAAATAGCTCTGCCTCCGGAGGAGACATCCCTGGTGGAATGATAAATTCCATCTTTTATGAAAATCATATTGGTGGTATCGAAACCGATGTTCAAAAGGGTTATAATCTTTGAGGGATCCGGCTGATAATTAAGACCATATGCGTTAAAAATGGCGAATGCATCGGTATCCACCACAACCGGATTCAACCCGCACTCGTTTATCAGGTCCAGATAGGTTTTCAGATACTCGTTCCGTGCAGCTACCAGAAGAACATCCATTTTGTTGGCTTCCTCGTCGATCTTTATAATATGGTAGTCCAGGGTCACGTCCTCCACATCGAAGGGACTTCTCTGCTCGGCCTCAAACAGTATTGCCTGCTCGGCCTCAATCCCCGTCTTTTTATCCATGGTGATCCTGTCAGTGATTACCCCGTGACCAGCTATGGAGATAGCCACATCCTTGATCTTGGGATCGACCTGATCAACCAGGCTCTGGATGTGAAAGATCAAAGCATCCCGGTCCTTTATCTCCTCCTCCACCATGGTATCGATGGAGACCTCCTTTACCCCCAAGGCTGACAGGGTATAGGAGCCTCCCTTCTCCTCCATTTTTAAAAGCTTGATCGAGTTTGCCCCAACGTCGAGCCCGGCTACGATTTTTGGCTTCTTTTTAAGAATCATATTTTTAAGAATAATTGATTTCAGTTTCTATATTTTCTATCTGCTTACTGATTTCACTAATTCCTTTATCGACTTTTTAATAAAAAAATTGAGGGTGGAAAATGAAATTTTTGAAAAGAACTTAATACTTTAAAAAACACCGATGTTTTGCCAATTTAATCCTCAATCAGATGACTGCAGTAGAAACAAATATTACAAAATCGACCTGTGGTTAAGCATTTTCTAATCAAGGACAAGAACATACAGACCTCTTAAACTTTCTCAAATAGCTTAATAATAATCTCCACCCTTGTACATCTTCACCCTTCCGGTGGAAGCCAGAACGTCAATCATTATATAATCGTAGACCTCCTGAGCCTGAGGGTAAAGGTCAACCGAGCCGGTGGAGGAAGCGGAGCCGTTGGGATTGAAGATCACCACATCGTTGTTAAAACAGGTGTAACCTAAAGCAACGTCAAGGGGCAAATCAAAGGTCTTGATAGTGGAATCGCCCGCATCGTAGGTTTGAGAGCTCAGATTGACCTTATCCTTGAAAATCATGAACTTGTTGTTCTCCACATCAAAATATACTCCATAAGGCTTTTTCTGGGAGACCGCATAGGAGCGGGCCAGCCTGAGCTGGGAGATGATGTCCCGGCCCGCAGCCTTGATCTTCAGCTTGGTCATCACCTTTCCAAAACGGGGGACCGCTATGGCTGAGATTATCCCGATGGTAACTGCAACGATTGCTACCTCGATTAAGGTGAATCCTTTTTTATTTACCACTCTTTTCATCTTTAACTCCTTTTTTTAAAGTTCACGCCAGGTTCCAG
>LJUW01000099.1 GCA_001304315.1 candidate division Zixibacteria bacterium SM23_73_2
CTTTCTCAACTTTTTTCTCTTTCAATTCTTTACCCCTCTTTTCCACCTCATCCTTTTGAGTTTTCAGTTCTTTTAATCTTCTATCAATTTTTATCTGCTCCTCTAAAAGATGTGCTTTTATCTTCTGGTAATCACTCCCCATGGGTCTCAAGCACCGATCGCAAACCGAATCCGGGCCCAGCTCCTCGATATTATCAAGCTGCTTTTTCAGCTTCTCCTTTTCAGATGACAAAGATTTAAAGGATGTTTGAAAGGAAAGATAAGCCTTCCTCGCCTCCTCCAAGCTATTTTCTAAAAGATTTAAATCATCCTTTAATTGGTTCAATCTGTTGGGAATCTCCTCCCCCTCACTAAGCTCAGAATCAAGCTCCTTTAAACGCTTTCCCAAGCTTTGAATCGATTTATTTAAGTTCAAAACCTGCTCTTGGTTTATTTTTTTTCTTTCGAATTTAACCCTTGCCTCCTCAAGTTCCTCCAGACTAATTTTAGTCTTTTTATAAACGGATATTTGAGGCTTCAGATTTTCAATCTCCTTGAACAGATCTGAGAGTTTCTCTTTCTCTTTCTCCGTACTCTCTACCTGCAACAGAAGACCCCTTCTCTCGGTTTTTTTCTCTGTCAGGTTTTTCTCAAAAAGATTGTATTGTTCAAACTTTTCCTTTAGTTCTTTAATTTCCTTTTCGAATTCTTTGAACTCATCTTTTTGTCTGTCAAAATTATTTTTCTTTTCCTCTATCTCTTTCTCAAGACTCTCGACTTTCTTTTCTTTTTCTTTTCTCTCCTTTGTTAGGCTCTCCCTGTCCTTGAGATGCTGCTCCATCAGGTCGGTTCTTATCTCGATCTCCCTTTTGTCAGCCCTGAGATTCTTCAAAGCCAAATCGATGTTTTCTATTCCTAACATCTTGGCTAAAAGCTCTTTTCTTCTGTAGGGCTGAAAATCTGAAAGGATATTAAGCTCTTTTTGAGGAGCATAGAAACTGGTGATGAATGCCCGGTAATCCATTCCCAGGGTTTTGGTGATAAAATCGGTAACTACGCTGGTTCCCCGGGCTGAAATCTTGTTGTTAACGATAACCGAAGCATAAGCAGTATTGGATTTCCCTTTTAACTGCCTCACCACCCGGTAATTATCCCCCTCGATCTGGAAATCCAAAATCACCCGGCACAGATCAGAGGGTTTTGAGGCAATCCTCTTTATCTCATCCTTTCCTGTTCTGGCAGCTTCGTTTCCGTATAATGCCCAGGCTAAAGCCTCAACTAAAGTCGACTTTCCAACCCCATTGTTCCCGATAATACCCACTATCCCATCAGGAAGATCGGTCTGCGAGGACTCGAACCTCCTGTAATTCTCAAGCTGTATACCCCGCAAATACATAAAAATCCTCTATCTCAAATCTCATATCTCTGCTCATCTATTCCCTATCACCTACCACCTCTTCTTTAAAAAGATACTCCAGCCCCATCTCTAAAATTTTATTTTTATCCAATCCCTCTATTACAATGCTTTTAACGTACTCCTCGAATTCCCGGTTCAACTTTCCGATCGAGGGTTTTTCCGAAAGTGCCTTACCCTCATATTCTTTTCTTTCCAGCTTTAAATCAAAATAAAAAGCTTCTTTTTTGAGCTCTGCGATTTTTCTGAAGTTCAAGGAATTGTAAACCGAAGGATCGATGTTTTTCACCTTCAGCCTGACTATCTTCTCCTTTATATCATTCGAGGAGATCCTCTGTTCGATCCTTTTGTAAATATCATCCTGATCAGAAGAGGCTGCATCAACTGCGGTAAGCTCGATCATCTCCCTGGTGGGAACCTGATGAAATTTTATCTCTTGACTCATACGAGTTTCCTTGTTCTCCAAATTAACCTGGATAAATCCTTTCTCCTCACCTAACTCTGATATCGAAAGCCTCTCGGTTGAACCTGAATAATAGACATTTTCCTCAACCTGACAAAAACGATGATAATGACCCAGGGCAACGTAATCAAAACCCTTTTTAAAGTATGAGCTGGATATCTCCTGCTCGGAAAGCTCACCCCTTGAGAACTCCGGTATGCCCGCTACGACCCCGTGCAGCATCAGGATATTATGCTTTACAGCAGAGTCGATTTTTATCTTTTCCAACTCCTCTTGAAAGCTTTCCTTCTTAACGCAGTGAGGTATCGCGTGAATAGCTGAGTTTTTTATCGTAATCTTTTCATATTTATCCTGATAAACCGGATAAATACCATCGAAAAGGGTAAATAATCTGAAAACCGATCCCACCCCAGTCTGTTTCGGGGTGTCATGATTACCGGATATAATAACTAATGGTATATCTGTCTTGGAAAGTTTCAAAAGTTGCTGAATACCGAAGTGCACAATCCTGTTGGTTGGTCTGACCGAGTGGAACAAATCACCTGAATGAAGCACAAAATCTGGTTTGAGCTCGATAATCTTATCAATAGCGCAGGAGAAAGAGTTGCAGATATCCTCCTCCCTCTGGTTAATTCCGGATGGAGAAAGCTTGCGTGTAAAGGTCTGCGCCCCAAGATGCGAATCTGAAATATGAACGAATCTCATTTTTAAAATCTATTATAAATTTTTCTAAATATAATGTTTTTTAAATGGAAAAACAAGCGCGAATAGAAAAAGAAAACATATCACTCATAGACCCCACCCTGCTGGTTTGTGCAGGAATTGGAATTCCTGCACTTCAAGTTAGGATCGGGAAATCCAATTCCCGATCCAACTCAGAAAATATTGCATACCCACCTTGTCCCCAGGGTAGGTTTTGTTCTAACCCATATTGAGGGCAACATGGGTTACCGCTTACGATTATTTGCGTTCCCGCGGGGTACCCTTACCCCGCCTTTTTATGTCAAGGGTGAGAGCACCTTTGACCAACCTTAGAGATGCTTAGAATTTATGTGTAAATCTGTATTCCCACATTGCCTCTAAGGTGAGTTTTCATGCCAACCCTATATTCAGGTAACCGAGCTATCTGTTGATTTTTGTAAAGAGGTGATTTTTAGTGTTCGAAAAAAACCTTTGTGCTCCACAGTTTGAATTTTGCATAAAGTTACCATTAACAGTACTTGTGTTGACAGCAACTACGTTCATTAAACAAAGAAAGCTGGAAGAGGAGACTCCTCCAGCTTTCTTGTGGTCCGATGAAGAGTAAATGTTAACCCTTTTTAGTAGTTTTCACCTGTGGCTTTTTTGCCAAAAGTACCGTCAGTTCGTTCTTTGTCTCATTCACTTTGGTGAAAGTCATTTTGGCTTGGTCGTAAGCATTCTTGAAATCCTCATCCTGGTATGAGATCTTTGCTTGATCTAACAGTTGCATAGAGGCTTGTGAATTGTTCTTAACCGCATTCATCTTGGCACCAGGCACTTTTTTCTCCGCCTCGGCAACCAGCTTTTGCAGTTCATCCACCATCCTGTGGCAAATCGCTATCAGCGATTCAACTTCCTTCCTTTTGGCTTCCTTGTTGGCAGTTGCCAAAGAGGTCGCAGTATCTGCTTCTATTTTAACAGATAAAGCTAACTCCCTTGCCTGTCTGTACTGCTTAGCCAAAGACAATGACTCCGCCTGAGCTAAGTTACTCTCAGCTTTGCCGAATAACTCCGGCGCATATATATCTGCCTCAGCAGAGCGGGCCATTTCCACGGCAGCAGAAGCATCCTCAAGTTCCTTCTGCGGGGCTTTACTGCAGCCCGCCATCAAAAAAGCCGAAATCCCCAAGCTTAAAACTAAGCCTATTAACCAAAATTTTTTAAGTAACATTTTTCATACCTCCAGATATTAATGTGATATTTTAAATTTCTTAAAACGGTCAACCAAAAACTGACGTTGTCATGGAGGGGGTCGCCCCCACTTTAAATACCTTTCCAGGATGTCTAAAAAGATTTTCTGATTCAATACATCGGCGATCATATCATTTTACCATCACTTAAAATTTCAAAAAAAATAAGGTGGTTATAATCCACCTATAACTCTAGCTGATTTTAAGCTATAAACTTTTGAAAGAAACTCTTTCTTTTGTGCCCTTGACTAAAATTTAGGAGTAAAAGTAGTATGATGCACTGTTAAAGAGGCTTTAACCTCTTCCACTCAATCTCTGAGGGTTTTATTCCTCCGTCAATCAATAAGTCTTCCTTGCTTCTGATGTAACTATCCTTCCCTTGCTATTAGGCCTCTTACTTTCTGGAAACTCACATTTTCAGATTAGATGTTATACGCAAATTGAACCCAAATGCTTGCGCCATAAGAAACTCTTTTCAGAAATTCTTTGACATACTTAAAGGGGCTATTGCTCAACCACATTGTGTCATTCTGATCCCGCCTTTTGCAGGAGAAGAATCTCAGTTGCGAAGCATTCTTCGAATTTCCTGCGAAATAAAAGACCCTTCACTTCGTTTCCCCACCTAAGGCGGGGCAGGGTAACATTTGTAGACTTTGGCAACAGCCCCCAAATGTCAACAAATCATAGAGTTACAGCATCTCATGGCAATTTAGGACAAGAAAACCCCTAATCTTTTAACTGTCATAATAATGGAAAGTATCTATCAGGAGGTGCATCAAAAATCCTTTGAAAGTTTTTCTTTATCACTGTTTGTAAATGATTAGATTACTTCTGTCAAGATCAAGCAGACAAAGGAGCTTTGCGTTTTATTTTATCTCATGTTGAAAGAGACTTTATAATCTATATATCGAATTTCCACCCTGCCTCAGGGGATATTTTTAATTGGTATACCCGCCTTGCCCTCAAGGTGGGATTTTTTTCCAACCCGTGTTGAGGGCAACATGGGCTACCATTTACGATTATCTGCGTTCCGACGGGGCACCATTACCCCGCCACTTATGGTCAAGAATAAGGGCACCCCTGCAATAGTGGTTAGTTTATAGTAGATGGTTCATAGTTACCCACCCCTTTATTTGCATCTAACCAGTCAGTATTCCCACCTTGCCCCCAAGGTGGGTTTTGTTCTAACCCATGTTGAGGGCAACATGGGCTACCGCTTACGATTATCTGCGTTCCGACGGGGTACCATTACCCCGCCGTTTTATGTCAAGGGTGAAGGCACCCTTGACTAACTTTAGCGATTCCAAGAATTTCAGGTGTAATTCTAAATCACAACTTCGAAAAAAAGCTCTGGGCTATCAACCCGGCTAAAGGAGGAAAAATCAAGGTTGATAGAAATCTAATTAAGGCGAACTTGGGGCTGATCAGGCTTATCTCGTAAGGAAGCCTCCCCACTGCCCATAACGACCAGGCAGTAACAAAAGCGACAACCGTTCCGATCCCTGCACCAGCCTTCCAGATAGAGGCAACTATGGGAAAAGATACAAAGGGACCTCCGGGGGTTAAAGCTCCAGCAACGCAGCCTACCATTATCCCTTTGAAACCAGCTTCTGCACCTAAGTATTTAATTATAAACTCCCTGGGAATCAAAACCTGAACCATCCCCGCAATGATAAAAGCAAAGACCAGTATCGGAAGTACATCCCAGAGCATCTTACCCCCGGTTTTTATTCCGGATAATGGAAGGTCTTTGGCAATGAAATATCCTACAATTATCAATATAACTGCAAGAATTCCCATGATTATACCTGCAGTGTTCATAATCTTCTCCTCATCGTTTAATATTCATAAATAAAAAAGTAGCCCACTGGTCTTGCCACCGGGCTTTTAATCAATCAATAACATAACTGAATTAAGTCAAGAAGTTAAAAAATCAGATCTCCATAAACCTCAGGATTTCTGGTCTGAAAGATCTTAAACTCCTCCCTTTTCTTTTTAATTAAATTCAAATCCATCTCAGCCACGATCAACTTCGGTTCATAGCCTGCCTCAGCATAAACCTTTGCCATCACTCTTTCACCTGGTCCGACTATCCTGGAGTGACCAGCCAACCTCATCTCCCCAACTTCAGAAACCTCGGTTTTTCCGCAGGAGATGATGTCAATTATATAAAAGAGGTTTTCCCCTGATCTGACCTTGCAGAGATTTTTTCTATCCCGAGGAACTCCGGTTTCCCCTCCCCAATCCTCCACCCAGGTAGGACAGAAAACAACCTCTGCTCCCTTTAATGCCAGTATCCTGGTGGATTCGGGAAACCACAAATCCCAGCAGATACACAAGCCCACCTTGCACTTGTCTGTGCTCAAAACAATCCAATCCCTTCCAGGGGTTACATACCCCTGTTCCTTTATCCACAGATGAATCTTGGAATACTTTCCTTTGATCTCACCATCACTATTAATAAAACAACATGTGTTGTAGATCCGATTATCCCTTTTCTCCCTCAAGGTGCCACCCACTATGTTTATTTTAAGTTCTTTTGCCTTTGCACACAGAAAATCAATGGTAGGGCCCGGAATAGGCTCCTCCTTGAAAATAGGAACCCCGGTTGAGAAAAACTCGGGCAAACCCACGATGTCTGCTCCCTTATCTTTCGCCTCCAAAAGCATCTTTTCTGCTCTTTTTAAGTTTTCCTCGTAATCTCCGGACACGATCTCTATCTGAGCGCAGGCAACTTTTATCTTTCTTTCCATTTTTTAAATTCGTCTAACAGGTTTCTGCTCTCTTGAAAGATAATCCTTAAGCATCTTCGCCCCCACTCCGGAAAGACCCAAGATCCCGATGAGATTGGGAAAAGCCATAAGCCCGTTGGTGATATCGGTGAAAAGCCAGACAAAATCTATTTTAACGTAAGCACCCACCGGAATCAACAGGACGAAAATCCACCGGTAGGGCATAACCGCTTTGGAACCTAAAATGTATTCCGTAGCTCGATCACCGTAATATGACCAGGTCAGCATGGTGGAGTAGGCAAAAAACACCAATCCGAAGGTAACTATCCATTTCCCGTATCCGGGTAAACCGATATTAAACGCTTCTGCAGAAAGGGGTGAGCTGGTGAGACCGGAACTCCAGGCACCGGTGATGATTATGACCAGTGCGGTCATGGAACATATGACCAGGGTATCAACGAAGGGACCCAGCATCGCCACCATCCCTTCCCTGACCGGCTCACTGGTCTTGGCTGCTGAATGGGCAATGGATGCTGAGCCCAATCCTGCCTCGTTGGAGAAAAGACCCCGGGCAACACCGAAACTTATGGTCTGGGACACCGTTGCCCCTAAAAACCCTCCAGCAGCTGAGGTGGGGGTGAAAGCATGTTTTAGTATCAAACCAAAAGCCCAGGGTATTTTATCAAGATTAAGAAAAAGTATGATCAAAGCCCCGCCCACATAGAGCACGCACATAAAGGGAACTATCCTCGAGGCAACCTTACCTATCCTTTTGATCCCCCCTATTATCACCAGGGCGACAAGTGCAGCAATACAAATTCCGGTCAAAAAAGAGGGGATATTCAAATTCTCCTCTAAAG
>LJUW01000030.1 GCA_001304315.1 candidate division Zixibacteria bacterium SM23_73_2
CCTCTGCTATTGCGCTTTCCGGAAGCAAATCGTTGAAATAGGAATCAAAAATAGCAAAGATAACAATGAAAAGCATCATCACCGCAAGCTGAATGATAAGCCGCCATCCCGCTCGCACCCTCGTCTGGGATCTATTCCAAAAGATTTTGATTATGGCAGACATAACAAGTTACCCAATTTAGGCTCCGCGAGAGCAAATTGCAAGAGAAAAGTTGTGAATATGTTGAGGAAGGAAAAAGCCCTACAAAAAAATTAAGGTCTAAATAAATGTCCTTGCGATCCCGCTCTTGGCGGGAGAAGCAATCTCTCTCTGGTAAAGGTAGTATACCTTTTACCCTTCGAGAGATCTCCCTGAAAGTTAATCAAGGGTGCCCTCACCCTTGATAGAAATAATAAAAAAACCATATCCCAGGTTGCCCCCAACCCGGGTAAATAAACTCCACGGCGGGGAAAGATGGGATTACGCTTTTTTCAAAAAAATCAGTGATCTTTTAAAAATATCATTAACTAATGACTCCACCTATGTCCACCCCAAATGCCACGAGCACCAAGGCACAGATTAACATCGCACCACCCAAAAGCGCCAGTATGCTAATCACAATCCAGGCCGAGCTTGAGATTCCCATAAAGCCAGTCTGTTTTTCCATATAATCCTTCCTTTCTCTGTTTTACCTCACTGGATTTTTACGGATAGGAGCTGGTCAAAGTTGCAGATATGTTACTGTTAAGGAAGTCACATCTGAATCAGTATCCCCAGGTTGCCCCCAACTTGGGTGAAGAAAATCACCTCTTGTAATGTCGTTGCGAGCGTAGCGAAACCCGCCTTAAGCGGGCTTCGTCACTTCGTTCCTTGCAATGACAATAAAATGTAGGGGAGTCCCTTGTGGGCTCCCGAAGGACGGGAGGGGACAAGCCCCTCCCCTACTCGATATTCTAAAATCATGGGCAGCAGTTCAATTCAAATCCAGGTTTCCCGAAATAGACATTCGCTATTATCAGCGCATCGCCCAGGTTGGCCATGGTATCGCAGTTGACATCCGATGCAAAAGGATTGATATCGCACGGTTTTCCGAAATAGTAGTTGGCTAAGCATATGGGATCGGATAGATTAATTGATCCATCGCCGTTGACGTCTCCGCACATCACCGAAGTGGTGAATGCAGCATAAGTCCCCAGGCTTTGAACCGAAACCACAATTTCATTTCTGATCGTATCCACTGCTCCGCCTATGCATTCCCACCGGCTGGATGATTGGCTCCATTTGAAAATCTTCAGGCTGGCTTCGGGATTGTTTTTCAGATCGGTGTCGGCATATCGAATGACCGCATAATTGTCCTCCCCACTCAAGCTGCTGATATCGGGGTAAGCAGAGATCGAATGAACTCCCCCACCTTGTTCTGCCAAGCTATCCAGACCATTCAAAAGCGGAGGAAAATCAGAGGAGAGGATAGCAATTTTCTGAAAGGAGGTATTGAGTTCATCCAGATGAAGATTTAAGGCTCCTTGATGAGCATAGATATCCGGGATAAACAGGCTGTCCGAAAAACGTGTCACGGTATACCCGTTGTTCACAAAAAAGACATACCCAGAATCATCCACTGCAATAACCGAAAATATCCCATTTGAACTTAAGGAATCCGTAACGGTGACCTGGTAGCCGTTGCTCACCGGAGAAAACTCATACTCGAACATCTGCCCGTAGGGAGTGTAGAATTCCAGGTCGGGATCCTGGCTGAAGGATACGTTGGTTCGCAGGTCATAGCCAAAGGAATTCTCATCATCGAACCAACCGCGGTTGAGCATCAGATAATGACCCTTGACCGTCCTCAGAACAGCCTCGATGGTGTCACCATCTGCAGAGGTTCTAAAACGATCGCCAAATCGACTTGGGTACAATACACTAACCTCAAGCTCCAGGTAGAGAGTGTCTCTGTAGATTCTGATTATGTCTTCATCGTTGACCCCCAGGCATCTGATCCCTCCGCTGTCCGCAGTGTTTCCCTGATCGATAAACCAGGTATGATTGTCCTTGTAAATCAACACGTTTGAGTTTCCCACAGGAGAACCAAGTTCATCGGTGCTTATCACTATTAACTCATAAGCACTTCTATTCGAATCGATTATCGCCGATGCTAAATAGGAGCTCACATCATAATTCAAAGCCAAAAGATCGTCATTAGGTCCACCAAACATCTGAGTCGAAGGTTTTTTTATGGGGACGTATATCCCGTCATAGGTATCCTGGTAATTCCACTCAAAATAATCCCAGCAAGACCTATCACCCCTGGTTACCCACTGAGCAGTTACCTTATGCGCATCGTCATCATACTGCAGCAAGGAGGACATTTCCGAGTTCTGTTCGACATCCACCCCCAGCTGGTCATCCATCATCCCGAAGTCGAAATCATCCAGTACCCGGTTGCCATTTTCGTCTATATACTCGTCCCGAAAACCGATGCCGTAATGCCCGAATTCGTGGGCTAAGGTCCTGGAAGGAGGATAAGCTTTGTATTCATCCGGATATTCCAAGGTTCCGCTGTTATCATGGTCATAGCTTGTTTGGGCTATGGTCCAATCGTAAGGATAAAGATCATAGGTCAGGTTCCTGTTCCCGTCATGACTGTTATAGTAGAATATCCTGGGAAAGAAAAGCCGCTGATCTCCGGACCCAAAAATCCCACCCCCCAATCGTAATGGTGTGCCGTCGTTTTTGAAATAAATCGTCGCATGGGGCCACTCCATATTGCTGGCATATATCCGTACGTCAGCTGCCCCCCAGTTGACCTTGGCATCGTAAATCTTGACCGAATCTACATATAATTGCCCGTCAGTTACATCGTAAAGATAATTGGAAATAAACTTAAATCCATCCCTCAAATTCTCTAAGTACTGCTGATCGGCGTCCCATTCCACGGAGACCAAAAGATCAAACATCACGGTAGCGTGGTCGACTATGATCTCCTGCAGCGAATCCGAAGTAAAGGAGTAATAGGAAATCGCTCCGGTGGTGGTGTCAAACGAGGCGTTGTTTATTTTTATGTAGTACATGTTGGGCAAAAGGCTTATGTGCTTGGCTGCTGGTTCAGTATGTACCAATCTCTCCACCTTAACCCAATCGCCCGGATCGAACCATCCCTCCGGAATGGTAATCCTTCCATCACCATTCGTGGTCAGATCTCCGAGATAAGTCTCCGACATCACCGGAGGGTTATTGGTCACTTTGGAAACGCTGAAAGTTTTATCCCCAATGGGGTCCTGCGAAGCAGAACCATCCTTAAGAATTATGGTCTTTTCTCCTCCAACCTGAATATATTTGATGGTCGCATAGTCATACCCTCCCCCGCTCACAAAAACGTTGCCGTAAGAGTCCACTGCTATCCCGTAAGCTTCATCCCCTGGCTCATGTCCCGAATTGTATCTTTCAACCCAGCGCTGATTCCCATCGGGATCATATTTTACGGTAGCATAATCATAGTCTGTTCCATAGCTTTTCCCCGTTACATACACATGGAGAGAATCGTCTACGGCTATGTCTTGAGCTTCATCAACAGAGTTGCCAGTCCCGTTGTAACTTGCGTCCCAGAGCTTAATTCCGGTTGAATCATACTTTACAGTAATATAATCAAAGAACGAACCGCTGCCGTAGCTTCTCCCGGTCACGTAGACATTCCCGCAACTATCTACAGTTATCGCATAACCCTCATCCGCATTGTTCCCCTCTCCGTTGTATCTTCTGACCCAGGCAGTATCCCCGCCAGGATAATACCTTATGGTAACGATATCTTCATAGAAACCTGTACTTGTTCCGGTCACGTAAACGTTTCCAGAAAGGTCCACAGCAATAGCATAAGCCCGATCTGCGTAGCTGGCTGATCCATATCCTCTTACCCAGACTGTATCTCCATCCGGATTGTATTTAATTGTGGTATAATCCAGAGAGCTCTCATAGCTCTCTCCGGTTACGTAGACGTTGCCGGAACCATCAACGCATATGCCATGAGCCCAGTCACTGCTATTCCCCGAGCCATTGTATCTTCTCACCCAGACTGTATCTCCATCGGGATTGTACTTTATGGTCGCATAGTCAGCTGATGAGCCACTGCCAACACTCACTCCGGTTACATAAATGTTGCCAGAATCATCCACAGCTGCATCGAAGGCGTAATCATAATCGTTCCCCGGTCCGTCGTACCTTCTAACCCAGGCAGTATCTCCATCGGGATAATACTTTATGGTAGCGTAGTCGTAGTTTGTTCCACTCCCGTAGCTTATTCCGGTCACAAAGACGTTGCCAGAATCGTCAACAGCTATGGCCTTAGCATTATCTTCATAGTTTCCTGGTCCGTCGTATGATTTAACCCAAATCTGATTTCCTGCTTGGTTATATTTTATAGTAGCATAGTCATGAGTATTGACAGCACCTTCCCAGCTTCCTCCGGTCACGTAGATATAACCAGAATCATCTATGGCTAAATCGTAAGCTATATCATCTCCGTTTCCCGGTCCATTGTACGTTCTGATCCAGGCTGTATCGACCGGTTGAGCAAGGAGGGGAACGCCGAACAAGAGTAAAATAGCTGAAATTAAAATAATCCTCTTCATGTTTTTTCTCCTTTCTTATTCCACTGATAACTAAAACCTGCCGCTCATAACTGCGCTTTTGTTTATTATAATGAAAAATTTCGAAAAGTCAAGTTAATTTCTTATAATAGATTACGAGCTTTTCTCTGAGGAACTATTCTTTAATCTGTATCCCCAGGTTGCCCCCAACCTGGGCGAAAGCAATCCCACCTTGAGGCAAGGTGGGATTACGATTTATTTACAAAGTAGTGTAAAATCACTCGCAGCAGTTCAACTCAACTCCTGGAGCTCCAAAGTATTTCTTGGCTATAATCATTGCATCTGCAAGATTGTTGAGGGTATCACAATTAACGTCCGATGTCCAGAGATCGATTTCGCAGGGTTTTCCAAAATAATACTGTGCCAGGCAGAGAGCATCAGCGAGATTGATAATCCCATCTCCGTTGACATCGCCACAGAGGTAAGTTATGCAAGAATAGACATAGGCTCGGCCAGCACCACCACCTCCCGCATCATTATACCTTGCTCCCACGATCAGGTCAGCATAACCATCCTTATTAACATCACCTGCTCCAGAAACCGAACATCCGAACTGGTCATTTGCAGCCTCTCCGTTGAAAGTGTAGAGAAGAGCTCCGGTCTGACCAGAGTAGACATAGGCTCGGCCTGTATAAGTTAAGACTGCTCCTACGATCAGGTCAGCATACCCATCGCCATCTACATCACCTGCTCCAGAAACCGATTCTCCGAACTGGTCAGTTGAAGCCTCTCCGGTGAAAGTATAGAGAAGAGCTCCAGTCTGACCAGAATAAACATAGGCTCGACCAGCACCACTACCTCCCGCATCATTATACCTTGCTCCCACGATCAGGTCGGCATACCCATCACCATCCACATCACCCGCCCCGGAAACCGAATATCCGAACTCGTCGTAGCCTGACTCTCCGGTGAAAGTGTAGAGAGTGTCTCCGGTTAGACCGGAATAGACATAGGCTCGACCAGCATTGTAACCTCCTGCATCATTTGCATATGCTCCCACGATCAGGTCAGCATATCCATCCTTGTTTACATCACCTGCTCCGGAAACCGAACATCCAAACCCGTCGCCTGTAGCCTCTCCATTGAAAGTCCAGAGAAGACCTCCGGTCTGACCAGAATAGACATAAGCTTTACCTCCCGTACCAGCTAAAGATGTTCCTACGATCAGGTCAGCATAGCCATCACCATTTACATCACCCGCTCCAGAAACCGAACGTCCGAATTCGTCCCCAGCAGCCTCTCCGGTGAAAGTATAGAGAAGGCCTCCGGTCTGACCAGAATAAACATAAGCTCGACCAGCTTTATCACCTCCCGCATCATTTTTGGATGCTCCCACAATCAGGTCAGCATATCCATCCTTGTTAACATCACCTGCTCCGGAAACCGAACCTCCTAACCTGTCATATGCAGCCTCTCCGGTGAAAGTGTAGAGAGTGTCTCCGGTTAGACCGGAATAGACATAGGCTCGACCAGGACTACTAACTCCCGCATCATTCTTATGTGCTCCCAAGATACTCTCATGTGCTCCCACGATCAGGTCAGCATACCCATCCTTATTAACATCACCTGCTCCGGAAACCGAAACTCCTAAGAAGTAGCTCGCAGCCTCTCCGGTAAAAATGTAAAGTTCTTCGCAAGAATCAATTTCCTGATAGGAAAAAACATAGGCTTGATCAGCATCAATGCCTACATCATTATTCCTGCGTGTTCCTACGATCAGGTATTCATACCTGTAATTGTCTACAGCGCTTGCTTCGGAAACCAAACGCCCGAAGATGTCGCCCCAAGCCTCTCCGGTGAAAGTGTAAAGCTCCTCTGGATCACATTGTGTCCACACCGGTGGTGCCAAGCTAATCCACAAGGCGAAAGTGGCTAATACCAGCAACCAAATGCGCTTCATACAAACAGAGCGAAACAAACTACAAACTTTTAGGATTGCCATAATATCTCCTCTCAGAGTTTAGGAAGATTAATAATAAGAATATACTCTTCTGCATCTTCTCTCGTATCTGCTAATAGCGAATGACTATTTCCCTGTCTTTAATTGAACTCCGCTTTAAACAAAATAGTGAGAAAACATATAAAAGTCAAGTGGAATTCTTACGATAGATAAAGAAATTATTTATCAGTATCCCCAGGTTGCCCCTGATCATATTTAATGAGTAGCCCAGGTTGCCCTCAACCTGGGCTAAAGCAGACCCACCTTGAGGTAAGGTGGGATGACATTTCTAGAGAGTTATCTATCTCCTTTATTTAGAATAGAGGAAGACTTCAGCCTTCCAAAAAAATGGAGGTCTTACGACCTCCACTTCAATCTTTCTCTACAAGCGAACTACTGGGCTTAGTGGACGATTTTAGAACTTTTTTGATTAAATATACTGAGCATATCAAGCTCGCAGCTCTTAGTTTTGCTACTTGATTCTTGTGTAAACTGTTGTAAAATAAATATAAAATAAAACCCCAGCCTCTAAAAAAGACTGGGGTTTTGAATAGTTATCTTTTAGTATTTAAGGCTCAAGGGCAGCAGTTCAATTCGAATCCCGGTTTTCCGAAGTATACATTAGCTATTATTATCGCATCCCCAAGATTAGCACCAGCTTCACAGTTAACATCCGATGCCTGGGGATTGATCTCGCAGGGTCCTCCGAAATAATTATCTGCTAAGCATATAGGATCAGCCAGATTTTAATCCCATCGCAATTCGTATCCCCGCAGACTTAAGGCGAGTATGAATAGATATAGGCTCGACCAGCATCAGTTCCTCCCCCATCATTGAAGCGTGCTCCCACGATCAGGTCATAATATCCATCATTGTTTACATCACCAGCTCCAGAAACCGAATAGCCAAACCGGTCGCCCGCAGCCTCTCCGGTGAAAGTACAGAGAAGACCTCCGGTCCGACCGGAATAGACAAATGATCGACCAGCATTATTCCCTCCCGCATCATCATAGTGAGCTCCCACGATCAGGTCAGCATATCCATCAGCATCTACATCACCCGCTCCGGAAACCGAATAGCCAAACCAGCCGTATGTATCCTCTCCGGTGAAAGTGTAGATAAGATTTCCGGTCTGACCAGAATAGACATAGGCCCGACCAGCATCACTACCTCCCGCATCATTCCCGTGTGCTCCCACGATCAGGTCAGCATATCCATCAGCATCTACATCACCAGCTCCGGAAACCGAATAGCCTAACAAGTCGTGCGCAGCCTCTCCGGTGAAAGCCCAAAGAAGGCCTCCGCTCTGACCAGAATAGACATAGGCGCGACCAGCAGCATCACCCCCCGCATCATTTAAGTGTGCTCCTATGATCATGTCATTATATCCATCAGCATCTACATCACCAGCTCCGGAAACCGAATGGCCGAATTGGTCTTCCGCAACCTCTCCGGTGAAAGTGTAGATAAGGTTTCCGGTCTGACCAGAATAGACATAGGCCCGACCAGCATCACTACCTCCCGCCGTATGTGCTCCTACGATTAGGTCAGCATGTCCATCATCATTCACATCACCAGATCCGGAAACCGAATAGGCAAACCGGTCCAACACTGCCTCTCCGTCGAAAGTCCAAATTGTATCACCAGTCTGACCAGAATAAACATAAGCCCGACCAGCATCACTACCTCCCGCATCATTCCCGTGTGCTCCCACGATCAGGTCATCACATTCATCACCATCTACATCACCCGCTCCAGAAACCGAACAGCCAAAGAAGTCGAACCCAGCCTCTCCGGTGAAAGTCCAGAGAAGACCTCCAGTCTGACCGGAATAGACATAAGCCCGACCAAACGTAAAAAATGCCTCAGTTGCTCCCACGATTAGGTCAGCATGTCCATCATTGTTTACATCACCTGCTCCAGAAACCGAACAGCCAAACCGTTCGTGCGCAGCCTCTCCGGTGAAAGTATAAAGCTTCTTGTGGGAACATTGAGACCACACCAGGGGTGCTATGCTAAACCACAACACAAGAGCCACTAATACCAGCACCCAAACCTGCTTTAGATAAACATATGAAGTCAGAAACAAACTCTTCTGCATTTTTCTCTCCTTTATTAACTTCAGTAGATGGCTATTCCCCGTCTCTTATATAATTGGCTTTTACTAAATATAGTGAAAAACGCAGAAAAGTCAAGGGGAATTGTTATGACAGATAACGAAAACTGTCTTTGAAGAGTGTTTCCTTTTATTAAGGATGTTAGGAGGGATATCTAACTCTTTGATAGAAAAGTAATTACTGGGGCGCCAGGATTCGAACCTGGGATCCAAGATCCAAAGTCTTGTGTCTTGCCACTTGACGACGCCCCAAAAATCTCAGAAATGTAAAACTTCCACCCAACCGCCACTAACTTGGCCTTTTTAAGGTCAACTCCCTTTTATAAGCCTCGAGAACTCTGTCCTCAATTAATCTACGCATATCGTTATTAACCGGATGGGCAATATCCTGGTGAGTCCCGTCGTTTCTCTTTCTCGAAGGCATGGAGACGAAAAATCCGGAATCCCCGTTTATCACCTTCAAGCCCCGAACGACGAAAGAGTCATCGAATGTGACGTTGGCAAATGCCTTCAACCTCTCCTCGTCCCTTAACGTGATCCTAATCTCGGTTATATCCACTGCGCTCTCCTCCTAAGAAGGTTATTGGGGGTAAGATTAAAACTCAATCTCATAACAAAATCTATCCTTGGAAAATTTCCGTTCCTAAAAGGATCGGTTTGGTTAGAAAAACCTGGTAATCTTCCCTGAAAAGTTTTCGCACCTCCTTTTCTTCTGGTTTTTCTTTGAATATCCCGAACACGGTGGGTCCACTTCCTGACATCTGTGATTTTATCGCTTTTGCTTTACGAAGTCTATTCTTGATCTCTTTTATCTGAGGAAAGTTTTTTTCCACTTCCCCTTCCAGGTCGTTCTTCCAATTTCTCAAGAGCTTATGAAACTCCTTTTTCTCAAATCTAATTTTAATTTTTTTTGTTTTCTTTGTCAAGTCAATTTTGAAATTTTTGTAAACCTCGTAAGTTGACATTTTAAAATTTGGTTTAACCAAAACTATCCAGTAATCCTTTGGAAGCTCTACCTCTTTAATTCTTTCGCCTCGACCCCTTGCCACCGCCTGGCCGGAATACAGAAAAAAGGGAACATCCGAACCAACTTGCTCCGCAATAGGGTGAAGATCCTCTCTGGCTAACCCAAGATCAAACAATTTATTCAAACCTATCAAGGTAAAAGCGGCATTGCTCGAACCACCGCCCAAGCCGGCTGCCTGAGGAATTTTCTTTTTTATTTTTATCTTTACCCCGGAGTCAATATCAACTCGATCCAACAGAAGTTCAGCTGCTCTGTATGACAGATTTGAATTATCCAGGGGAACCTTGGGATCATCACACTCCACTCTTATCCCCCGGGGGATTTTTGACAAAGTGAGCTCATCCCAAAGATCAACCGCCTGCATCACCGAGAAAATCTCGTGATAGCCATCCTCCCTTTTCCCCAGAACATAAAGGCAGAGGTTCACCTTGGCAAAAGATTTTATCTTAACCAATTAGAATTTCTTCTCCTTCCAGAAGTTGTAGCCCAGCCTTATCCGGAAAAAGAAGTTTTCCGTATCCTGGTTGTCTTTATTCTGGAAATTATCAACCCTGTTATAACCGACCTCACCCACAACCAAAAGATGAGGATCGGGCTGATATGTACTTTCCAGGCTTATTTTTTTAGTGTACTCCACAATCCCGGATGGAAACTCGGTCTTGGGAACAGTGCCCTGAGGGTGAAGGTCCACCTTACCCCCCCCTTTTCTTTTGTACTCCCCTTTAAGACCGAACTTAAAAGCATAGCTAAAATGATAAAGAAAATCGAAATAAATTCTGTCCGCATCAGTGCCCAAGAAACTTCCCATCACCACATCGTGGAAAGTATAAAGGTTCTGAGGTTTGTTCTGCCCGTATACCCAGTTGTTTATCCTCTCGTATTCCAAGTTAACAAAAGTTCTTTTAAACGAGAACAGATCAACAAAAAAAGCTCCCAGCCTGAATCCTATCTGGTGAGGCTCGGATTCGAAATCATATTGAAAATCGTCTATTAAGAACTCTCCGTAAACCTCTATGTTTTTTAATCGGGTGAAGCTGAAATCGAAATTCCACAGAGGATTATCATCGTAACCCTGGTTCCACTGCACCCCGTAATAAAGAAGCAGGGGATTAAGGTAATAGAGCTCGTAGTTTCTTTTCTCGCCCCCATAAACTATCACCTCGGATGCGCCCAGCTCCAACCAGGAAAAAGGCTTGAAATCGATCCGGTGTCCGGACAGATACCTTTTATACAATACATTCAAGTGGGTTATATCATCCAGAGAGGTGGCGAAAAACAAAAATTTGAATCGACCAAACTTGCTTTCAAGCTTCAGCATATCGAACGGTGGTGAAAAACCGGATAACAGAAGAAAATCCTCCTTCCCCGGACCCCAGCGAAGATAATCCCTTCCTAGAAAGACCGAAAGGTGCTTGAAGTCAAATTCAACATAGGACTGGTCAAAAACCCCGGTCAGGTCCTTTTTCCACTCCTTGCCGTAGATGTTTCTATCTTTTTCCGCTTTGGTATCGAGTAGAATCCTATCTTTTAAGACCAATCTTTTATTAAACTGAAATGCACCGTCCAGAAAAAGCTTGCCCCTGGTCCAGGACGTATCGATGCTGTTATGGGAATGATAAAAAAGGGGATTTATCTGGTATTTAATTCTCTTACCATCCCCTGTCAGAGCTTCCATCTCATACCTAAACTCCAAATTGAGTTTTTTCAAAAGCCATCCTTGATCAGAAGAAGGGGTAATTTTACCATTTTCAACCCTTTTGTCTATCTCCAGAAGACATCCAGCTATCTGTCCTCTGGTGTATGGTTTTGAGTTTTTATGAAGTTTCTGGAAAAAACCCTGAACATACAACTGGTCAATTGCCGAGTAGACCCAGCTGTCCAGGGGAATTCTCTCCAGGGTCGTGGAGCTTGCAGGCTTGAAGTCGACAAAGCCAAACCAGAGGAATAAAACAAAAATAAGTAAAAATAAAATCCCAAATCTTTTTTTCTTTTTCACTGCTTCTGGAGTGTTAAACCAATGTATCTTTGCTGCTCAAATGTTTTTATTTTCATGCATTGTTTTGATGAAATAAAAACTAAAGCTTCACGATCTTTTTCCTGTCCCCCCTTACTTTCCCGGTGGCATTGCGGGCATCGAAGATAAGCTTGGAGTTTTTCACTATCCAGGGATAATCGTAAGAGGTGTGATCAGTCAAAATCACCACGCAGTCAGCTTTTCTCAAAAGCTTGGCTGTAAGTTTTTTGGATTTCAAAGTATATCCATTCATGGAAATCTCCAGAACGTAAGGGTCATTATATGACAGCTTTGCCTCCCTTCTTTCCAGAAGTCTCATCACGTCCAGAGCAGGTGATTCCCGAACATCGGAGATGTCTTTTTTATAAGCTGCTCCCAGGATTAAAATCTCTGCACCTTTAAGGCTTTTCCCCTTCTGGTTCATAGCCAGAGCTATTCTTTCGGTAACGTATTCGGGCATATGGGAATTAATGTCCCCGGCTAACTCGATGAACCTGGCATAGTAGTTCAAAGACTTCAATTTCCAGGAGAGGTAATGGGGATCGATGGGAATGCAATGCCCTCCCAAACCGGGACCGGGATAGAATTTCATAAAACCGAAAGGCTTGGAGGCTGCTGCATCTATTATCTCCCAGACGTCGATCTTCAGCCGGTCGCACATCAAAGCCACCTCATTCACCAGCCCGATGTTGACTGACCTGAAGGTGTTCTCCAAAAGCTTAACCATCTCTGCACTTTTGGAGGAGGACATGGGGACCACCCCAACTATGATCTGCTGGTAAAAGAGTCTGGCAATCCTGGTACATAATGGGGTGATACCCCCCACCACCCTGGGGGTGTTACCTATCTGGTAAATCGGGTTTCCCGGATCCACCCTTTCAGGGGAGAAAGCCAAAAAGAAATCCTTTCCCACCTTCAACCCGGTATCCTCCAAAATCGGAAGGATAAGCTCATCGGTGGTTCCCGGATAGGTGGTGCTCTCCAAAACAACAAGCTGCCCGGGATGGAGATATCTTTTCACCTGTCCCAGGGAGTTAAGAATAAAGGACACGTCCGGGTCCTTGCTTTTGCTCAAAGGCGTGGGCACGCAAAGGCAAACGCAGTCTATACTTTTTAAGGACGAGAAATTGGTGGTGGCTTTCAATCTTTTATTTTTAATCAGGTCCAAAACATCCCGGTCCGATACATCATCGATGTCCGATTTGCCCGAGTTGATTAAATCCACCTTCTTTTTACTTATGTCGATTCCAACGACTTTAAAACCCTCGTTTCCAAACTCCTTAGCCAGAGGGAGTCCCACATATCCCAATCCTATTATCCCCACCACAGCCTTTTTCTCTTTGATCTTTTTCTCCAACTGTTTAAACAACTCTACCTCCTTTGGTATCTTTGAAGCCAAAACTCGAAAGTATCCTCTAAGGTTCTCTCAATTGATATCTCTGGTCTCCAATTGACCTCCTTTTTAATCTTTTTGTTATCTCCCAAAAGGACGGGAATATCCACAGGTCTTTTTGCGGTTTTTAATTTCAAGACTTTAATCTCCCTGGGGATCAATTTCAGAAGATGATTTAAAAGATATTTGATTTTAAATGCTTTTCCCGAACAAACATTGTAAGCCTCCCCCGGTTTTCCCCTTTGCAACAGAAGATGGTAAGCTCTTACCACATCCCTGACATCGGAGAGATCCCTTTTGGCTTCCAGGTTACCAACCTTCATCTGAGGCTTGGAAAAGCCAAGGTGGATTCTGGCAATCTGGGAAGCGAAATCGGGAATCACAAAGCCTCTCGACTGTCTTGGACCAGTATGATTGAAAGACCTGGTCCTTATAGCATTCACCCCATAGGATTGAAAGTATTGATAAGCCAACACATCGGCACAGGCTTTGCTTGCTCCATAAGGGCTTATTGGAAAAAGACCACAGGTCTCTTTTATGGGAAGCTGGCTTTTTTTAACCCTGCCATAAACATCAGTGGAGCCTACCACCAGGATTCTTGTAATTTTTTTAATATCCTTCAAGATGTCCAATAAATACAAAGTCCCTCTCACGTTTATCTCCACCACCCTTAAAGGTTTCTCAAAAGATTTTCCCACTGAGGAGAAGGCAGCCAGATGATAGATCTGATCGGGCATGATTTTCTTCACCAGCCTTTTGAGTCGATCGAAATCGGTGACATCGCACTCAAAAAGTTCTATCCTCTTTTTAAAAGGCTGGATATTCTCAAGGCTTTCGCAGGCCAGACAGGTTCCGAAAACCTCGGAGTTTTTTTTAAGCAGAAGCTCAGCTAAATGCGAGCCAACGAATCCCGGAATGCCGGTTATCAAAGCTTTCATCTAAGTAGAACTTTTTGCTATGAATCTGAACTTACTTCTCCTTTAAAATCCTCCCGTACCTTTTCAGGTCCGCATCCACCATCATCTTAATCATGTCCTCGAACTTCATCTCCGGTTCCCATCCCAGCTTATTTTTGGCAAGGGAGGGATCGCCCAAAAGAACGTCCACCTCAGCTGGACGAACGAGTTTGGGGTCCACCTTTACGTATTTCTTGTAGTCCAATCCCGCATGGGAGAAAGCGATCTCCACCAGCTCTCTTACCGAATGGTTAATCCCGGTGGCGATGACGTAGTTATCCGGCTGGGGCTGCTTCAGTATCAGCCACATCGCCTTCACATAATCTCTGGCATATCCCCAATCCCGTTTGGCATCTAAATTGCCCATAAAAAGCTCATTAGCCAAGCCTGATTTTATCCTGGCTACTCCGTCTGTGACCTTTCTGGATACGAACTCCTTTCCCCTGCGCGGTGATTCGTGATTAAACAATATCCCGCTGGAGGCGTGAATATCATAAGACTCCCGGTAGTTAACCGTTATCCAGTGGGCGTACACCTTGGCCACACCATAGGGACTGCGGGGATAAAAAGGGGTTTTCTCAGTCTGGGGAACCTCTCTTACCTTTCCGAACATCTCCGAGGAGGAGGCTTGATAGAATTTTATTTTTGGGTTAACCAACCTTATCGCCTCCAGGATCTTGGTTACTCCCAGGGCATTGAACTCTCCAGTCAGAACCGGCTGGGTCCAGGAGGTGGGGACGAAAGATTGAGCTGCCAGGTTATAAACCTCTTCCGGCTGAATTTCCTCGATCATCTCGATCAACGAAAGCTGGTCCAACAGATCGGCCTGGTGTAAATTGATCTTATCCCGGATGTGATTTATTCTCTCGAAGTTCTCCGTCGATGACCTCCTCACCATCCCGTGTATCTGGTAACCCTTCTCCAGCAAGAACTCAGCTAAATAGGAGCCATCCTGACCTGTTATCCCGGTTATTAATGCTTTCATCTGTACCTCTTTTTAAAAGTTAGATAAATATAAACAACAAACAATATAAGTCAAACTAACTTTTTTAGCCTTAAATTATGTTCGTCAGCTTAACTTTTGGCCTTGAGGATAAAAACTTAAAGACCCAGATGCTTCTCCATCATAGTTGAGTGCGGTTTTTAATCCTCATGATCCCCTATCCAGCCAAGACCCTTTGTTTAAAGAAAGCTTTTATTTCTAAAATAACCAAAAGCCAACAAAGACAATCATATCCCTGATAAATATTAACCTAAGAGTAAAATTTTACCCACTTTTCACTTGACAAACTCATGAAAAGAATATTCTTTCTCAGGATACGATATTGTTACGAAAAGCAAAAAGGAGGAAATATGTTCAAGCCCTATTTCGATATAAGAGACGTGTTTCGGGCTCCCCGATTAGCCCTTTCAGGGAAAAAAATAATGATTCAATTCTTCGGACTTCTTATCGGTTATCTGGGATACATGGTTTTTACCTACCTGTCCTACCTTTTGTCTGGAATAAGCCTATCCGATGTCTGGGAAAGCTACAAGTTTCTCCCTCTGGTCGATTTCACCTTCGCTAACTGGTACAGCTGGTTGGTGTTTTTAATCGGAGTTGTGTTTTTCGTTTTCTGCTGGCTTTTGGCCTCCGCAGCAGTGGGAAAGGTGACCTACGAGCAGCTTAAAGGGGATGAGTTCTATTCAGCTAAAGACTCCCTGAAGTTTTTGAAAAAGCATGGTCAGACGGTTCTGGCATCTCCTTTGTTTTTAATTGGAGTGGCGATAATCCTGATACTCGGGGGGATAGTAATAGGGCTACTGGGAAAAATACCCTATGTGGGAGAGCTGGGATTGGGGGTGTTTTTCGGCGTCCCCATCTTCGCAGTAGCTTTAGTCTGCGTATATGTGATATTCATTTTGGTTTTCTCCTTCTTTTTAGCTCCGGCTATCGTGGCTACCACCAAGGAGGATATATTCGAGATCATCGTTCAGCTCTTCTCCACCATCTGGAACCAACCCTGGAGATACTTTCTCTACACCGGAGTGGTTTTGGTACTGGCCAAGATCGGTGCTTTTGTTTCCGGTTACTTCTGCTATCGGGCGGTTCAGCTGATCAACTGGTCCTGTGGAATTTTCATGGGCATAAAATTAGTTGATATAACCGATGAAGCGCTTTCCTATATAAACTTTCCCGAGTGGTTCTTCGGGTTATTCACCAATGTCTTTCCCGGCATAGATTTCAGGTTTCATCTGCCGGAGACAGGCTGGGAAGGATTTCTCTCCTGGTCGGAAAGTATCTCCGCCTTTCTTATCGGCATCACTCTGATCCTGGTCATATTCGGCGTCCTCTCCTATGCTTTAGCCACTTTAAGTACCGGACAGACCATTACCTATATCATCCTCCGCAGGAAAAAAGATGAGGAGAATCTGCTGGAGAGAAAAACCGAGGAGGAGGAGGAACAGGAGAAATTAGAGGAAGAGGAAAAAGAACAAGCACCAGAGGAACAGGAAACCGAAAAAAACCAGTCAAAAGAAGATTAAACTTCAGATCTCTCTGATAAGACCCCGATTGTTAGTCGGGGTTTTTTTATTTCCTGTAAATTTTTCTCAGAACCTACCGATAAAAATAAGGGATTATGCCATCTATTCTTAAAACTGAAAAATTCACGGTCATGAAAAAAAGGGTAAAATCCACCCTCAGATCATACTTGGAGGTGGTGATAATTTCCCTGATCATCGGCCTGGCATTAAGAACCTTCGTAGTTCAGGCTTATAAGATACCAACCCATTCCATGGAGAATGCTCTTTTAGCTGGGGATTTCGTCCTGGTGAACAAATTCATCTACAACTTCACCACCCCCCAGCCCGGAGATGTGGTGGTATTCAAGTATCCTTTGAATCCCAGCAAGGATTTCATTAAACGGTGCGTGGCAATTGAAGGCCAGACAGTACAGATTATTGACAAAGCCCTTTATGTCGACGGCAAAAGAGTTGGCAACCAAAAGTGGGAGAAGTTCCTTGATCCCTTGGTCTATCCGGAGGAGTATTCTCCCCGGGATAATTTCGGTCCGCTTCAGGTCCCCTTCGGGCAGATATTCGTATTGGGGGATAACCGGGACAACTCCAAGGATTCGAGATACTGGGGATTTCTGGATCTCAAATACATAAAGGGAAAAGCCTTTTTGACCTACTGGTCCTGGAAACCGGATGCCTCCTCACCAGAACTCAAATTCCCATACATATTCTCAGCATTACAAGTATTTTTCTATCATTTAGTTCATCTTCCGGACAGGGTAAGATGGGAAAGAATCGGGGGTGTGGTTAGGTAATAATAAGACTTTTAACTTCTGAGTAACTCTTCAACGAGATAAATACCCATTCAATAATATATCTCTCCCCAGGCAAGCAGGTATTTATTGTTTCTTCATGCTTTTTTCGAATCCAATAACAATTTTGATTAAAGTCATAGACAAGAGCTCTTAGTTTCAGTTTTTTAAAGGAAATTTAAATTTTTTAAAGATTTTTTAAATTTTATATCAAAGAAACATTTTCTTTTTTTTACAACATCTTGTATATGTCAAAAGAATCTTGCCATCATGTTGTAATATAACAATGTAACCGAAAAAATCTTTTAGATTTTTTGAAAAAAACTCTTGACAAAATTAGATTTTTATAAGATATTTCAATAGTCTCGGGGGATGTTGCAAGAAGTGTGTAAGCTGGTTCTGCTATTGTATCTAATAGTTAAACAATCCCCCATAATTGAGACTTAAAAAGATGGCTTGATAGCACTTCTTGAGAAGAAGTTGGAGTTTCATAGACAAAAGGAGGTGATGTTATGGAACTGAAAGAACTAATCCTGGAGGAGTTGGAGGAGAAGATCGCTCCTGCGAGCGTCTCTTTAGGAGGCTAATATACTGATATTGCTTCCGACCATTCCATAAAGAAATTGGTTTTTCCGATACCTCCTTGAGAGGGTTATCCCCTGTGGTGGGGGAGCCCTCTCCTTTTTTTTCTGTCTGGAAAAACTTATTGATAATTACGTTGTTATTGACCTCTGAAGACTATGGTTGCTTTCCAACGATTTATTTTCCCCAAAAGATCACTTAGATTCTTCTGCCAACTAATAACTTAAAGATTCACTTTTCCTCCCCCACCAGCATCCCGGCGATGCTTTTTACATCCGATAACAATTCTTTCTTTTTCTCATCATTAAGATAACTATCCTTCAGTTCTGGCTCCTTTATGTTCCCACTTAACTTTCTCAAAATCTCACCTGCCTTCTCCAGCTCCTTATAAGCTTTCTCATATTCGGTTAACTCCATATGCCATTTAGCCAAAAGATGATGAAATCTCCACAGAATCTCCAGCTTCCTCAATCTCTCCGCTTTTTCCACTCCTCTAAAAAGCAAATCCATTGATTTATCCTTCAAACCCTCCAACCAACTTCTTCTGGCCAGGTTGAAAAGGTAAAGTGGTATATAGGCATCACTTTCGAGCTGTTTTGAAAATTTTTCACTTAATTCTTGATATTTACGGGCATTTTCAAACTCACCCAGATCCAGATAAATTCCCCAGACATCCAGGCTCAAGGACAAAAGCTCCTCTTTTGCATTTAACTTTTTGGCAATCCCTAAAGCTTGTTCAAAAGGGAAAATCCAATTTCTGTCTTTACCATTTTTATGTTTTATCAAACCTTCAAACTGTAGAGATTTTATCTTTGATCTCTGGTCTTCTATCTTTTCGATGATCTCCTCAGCCGAAACCAAATCTCTTTCTGCTTCGCTGTCTTTGTTTAAAACAAAAAGAAGCTTAGCATGATTTAGCTGTATCTCTGCTTTTAATCCTTTATCATCTATTTGGGTGGCAACTTCATTCGCTTTTTCAAAACTCGTTTTCGATTTGAAGTATTCCCCTAACTCGAAATGATCCATACCCATAAATTTCAGTATTTGCCCGCTTCTCTGTGAAAAATCGATCTCCTTTGATAGTCTCAAACCTTCCTGACAGTACTTCAGACTTTTTTTGTATTCCCCCTTTCTAAAAAATGCATCAGCCAAATTCTCTAAATTAAAACAGGCCTCCTTTTTGTTCCCCATTTTTCGATTCAATTCCAAAGACTCCAAAAGATAATCTATTGCTCTTTTATATTCCCCAAGCTGAATGCTTACCGCACCCAAATTGTTCAAACCCCGTGCTGTCTCCATCTTGTTTCTTAATTTCCTATGTAAAGACAAAGAGCGATTGAAATAAACTAATGCCTCCCCATATCTATGTGTGGAAAAATATACAGCTCCTATATTGTTTAAGGTGACAGCCAAGCTCTCCTTGTCACCTGTTTTCTCATAAAGCTCTATCGCTATCTCATAGGGCTTAAGAGCTTTTTCAAACTCGGAGTTCATATGGTGTAAGTTTCCCATGTTATTTAAAGTTCTTGCTATTCCATACAGGTCACCAAGTTCTTTGTAGGTCGAAAGCGCGTTTTCTAAACAAACCAGACCTTTCTTGTACTCGTGCTTTAACCTGTATATCTCTCCCATTTCTCTGTGAACTTCCCCCTCAATTTTTTTATCGATATAGTCTTGTGCCAGATTCATAATGGATTTATAGTCTGCCAAGGCCGAGTTAAGTTCCCCGGTCTTCTTCCAGAAATCCGCACGAACCATCAAAGCTTGGATTTTTTTCTCTGATCTCTTTTTTTCCTCCGGGAACTTGGAGGAGAAATCCAATGCATTCTTCAGATGATAAAGGGTTTGCTGGTAAGCAAACTGATTCGAAGAATCCTTAGCACACAGAAGAGAATAAAGATGACCTTTCTGGTAATCCTCAGCTCGGGTAAAGTGATAAGCCAAATCTACCTTCTCACCTTGTCTTTCCTCTAAATGTTCTCCCAGAATCCGATGAAGTTTTCTCTTCTCAGATTTTGGAATCCTCCTGTAGAGTAGCTCCTTCAAAGGGGAGCTGGAGAACTCATACCACGACCCCCTCTCAGTGCCTTTTTCGGTCTGTCTGATAAATTCCTCCTTTTGAAGGAAGTACAAAATCTCAGACACCTCCCTCTGAGAAAACCCGGTGATGAATCGAATGATTTTCAAATCGAATCCTTTTCTGGTCAAAGAGGCCAAGTTCAGAAGCCCTAAGCTCTTTTCATCCAGTGCGGATAAATTGGAGACCCAAACCTTCTCAACATTTCCCGGAATGTGAAAAGACTCCAGCCCGTCTTGATCTACTTTGAGTTGATTTCTATGGAAACGGATAACTTTGTTCTTTAATAGTAATTTCAATACCTCGATGGAGAAAAATGGATTCCCCGATGCGTTTTTATTAACATAGTCCACCAGCTCCCCGGGAGCTTTTTTCTGACGGAAACACGACTTGACAAGCGATTTTATCTCCCTGGAACCAAGAGGACCAAGCTTTAGATGTTTGGTATTCTCTTTTTGGGAAAACCTGCCCAGGAATACCTTCAGGTATGAATTTCCTCTAAACGATCCTTTGCCAAATGAGCCACAAAGAAAAATTTTGCCCTGATCCATTCTCTCCAAAAGATTTTCCAATATCCTTAAACTTCCCTCATCGATCCAGTGAAGATCATCAATGCACATCCCAAAGGGCATGGCTTTTGAGCCTTTGATTAAAAACTTGGCAATCCTTTTGAAATAAAAAGAAGACATCTGATAATTAAAAGCTGCATTTTTCTTTTGAGCCATCTCGGGAACGATCAATGCCAATTCACTTCGGTACTCCTCTAAAAGAGAAAAACAATAGTTTTTAAAATAAGGCAGCATTTTAAAAAGAATTTCCTTTATCGGTTGATAAGGCAAAGTCTCCCCCTCAAAGCATCTGGAGTCAAAAAACAAAATCCCCTCCAGCTGAGAAAAAAGCTTCAGCTCCTTTAAAAATGTGCTTTTCCCAATTCCCAAATCCCCCTCCACGAAAAGCCCCCCACCTTTTGTTTTAATCGAGCCTTTTAGAATTCTTTTCGCGGTGGAAATATCCTTTGCCCTGCCGATCATCTCTCCTGAAGAACAATAAGCTAAAGGCAAAAGCTTATCCTGATTAATCTTTCTTTCCCCGGAGAGGTCCAGAAGTTTCCGTTTAAGCTTTTTAGCCGAGCTAATCCTTTTTGAGGGCTCCTTTTCCAAAAGACTCATTACCAGATGGTTCAAATCGTCAGGAATTTTATGATTTAACTCTTTTGGTGGAATTGCCTGTTTCTCAAGATGGAGGGTTATCAGATGTACCGGATCCTTGGCCTCAAAAGGTAATCTTCCGGTTAAGAGCTCATATAATATTATTCCCAGAGAATAGAGATCAGCCCGATGATCCACCTCGCTCTTTTTAAGAACCTCAGGGGCCATATAAAAGAGTGTCCCCTTGGGTTTTTCCCCTCCTGAGGATCTGATTTTTTCCGCCAGTCCTAAATCCAAAAGCTTTATCCCAAAAACCCCCGAGGTCAGCTTAAAATTTTCAGGTTTGAGATCACCATGGACAATCCCCCGGGAATGAAGATACTCCAATATCTCGGCGATCTTAATTGTAATTCTGTAAAACTCTTTTGAGTCCTTTTTAAAATCCCTCCGGGACAAATCACACCCCTCCACCAGCTCCATGGTGAAAAAGGGAACCCTCTCAGAAGTATAATGAAAATCATAGGGTTCAACCAAACCGGGATGGCTCAGCCTTTTTAAAAACAAAAACTCCTGTTTGAATTTCTCCAGATGCTGGGGCACTTTAAGCATTTTTAATGCCACCGGTCTTCTGTCCCACAGATCCCAGCCTTCCCAGACCTGGCCCATACCCCCCTCACCCAGTTTTTGGATGAGATCATACCTGAAGGAAATCCTCTTTGGGGATTCTCTTTTTGTTTTTTGAGAGATTTCTGTTTTCATTCAAACCAAGGGAAGCTTGAAGAAATAAATTTACTGGTCTATGGAATCGGTCTTTTCCCCTCGTCGTCCTTGTCCAGGGGTAAAGAGAGGGTAAAAATACTACCTTTTCCCACCTTGCTTTCAACCGTTATTTTCCCCCCGTGATTTTCCGCGATCTTCAAACAGGTAACCAGCCCGAAACCATGACCTCCCTTTTTGGTGGTGAAGCGGGGCTCGAATATCTTTTCCAGATTCTCCCTGGGTATCCCGGCTCCGTTATCCTCTATTTTTATCTCGGCTGTGTTCTTGTACCGATTATGGGAAGACTGAATTGAAATCTGACCATTTTTCGCCTTTTTCCTCTCTATGGCATCAGCAGCATTCTTTATCAGGTTTATCAGGACCTGCTGAATCTGCCCCACATCCAATTTCAACCTGGGCAGATTGGAGTCGAAATTGATCTTAAATCTTATGTCGGAGAACTGCTTCTGGGGTTTCATCGAGAACAACAGATCGTCTATGAGATTTTTTAAGTTATAATCGACTTTTTGTGTTTCCAGATTGGAGAAATCCATCAGCCCATCAGTAAACCTTTTCATGGTGGTAACTGAGGTTAAAATCGATCTGGCGTTCGTCTTTGCCTTATCCAGATCGTTCTTCTTTAGATTTAAAGGCAGAAGCTCGGCATTGTTTAAAATTATGGTGAGGTAATTGTTGAGCTCGTGACCTATGGATGCGGACATCTCCCCCCGGGCGGCAAGCTTCTCCGAGAGGATAAGATGCTTCTCCAGTATAACCTTCTCGGTAATGTCCTCCATTACAATGATAAGTCCCATGATCCTGTTATCTATGTTATGCAAAGGACTTACCTTCAGGGATAAAACCAGCCCCTCCTCCTCAAACTTATGGTAGGAACGAGGCTCCTCAAAAGGATTTCCGGTGTAGAGAACCTGATAGCAGATTTTCTTCCATTTGTTTTTCTCCTGGGGGGAAACCAGATCCAAAAAATTAAGATTTTTAAAGGGGGAGAAATCCACTCCCTCCTTCCATCCAACCTTTTTGAATATCTCCTGGGATGTCTTGTTGGCGATGGTGATCTTGAGGTTTTTGTCCACCACTAAGATTCCAATGGGGGTGAGGTTGACCACGTTCTCATTATAGAGCTTCATGGCCAGAAGGTTCTCATAGAGCTTGGCGTTCTCAATGGCAATGGCAGCCTGTCCGGCAAAGACCTCGAAAAGCCTGAGGTCCGATTCCAAAAAGATGCTTTTCTCAGAGGAGTTATCCAGATATAGAATGCCAATGATCTTCTCCTTGCTTTTCATGGGCACGCACATTATCGACTTTAAGTTCAGCTCCATTATGCTCTTCTGTTTGGAATACCTTCTATCCCTCTGGGCATCGCTGGTGTAGATCGACTCGCCCGATTGGGCCACCTTGTTAGCTATGGACATGCTTATCTTCAGATCCTCCTTGGACAGAGATTCCTTGCAGATATTGTGAGCGGTCTTAAACTGGAGATTGCCCTCATCGTCCAGAAGCATCAGAAAGCCCCTTTCCGCTCCCAGAAGCTTTATCGCCCTCCGCATCACCATCTGCAGTATATCCTCTAAAACCAGAGTGGAGTTGATGGCTTTGTTTATATCCAGAAGGGCTTCCAGGTCATCGTTTTTGAGCTTGGATTCCTCCTGCTCCACAACCAGACGG
>LJUW01000100.1 GCA_001304315.1 candidate division Zixibacteria bacterium SM23_73_2
GACGTGGCTATCCTTATGTCCCATCAAAGTGGAAAGCTCGATTCCGATATTCACAAGTTGGCCTGGGACGCTTTCATCAAGGGAACCGAAGTTGCGAAGTCTCAGGGACTTTACGGAGCTGGGCAGGATCTCCTAAAGGATGCTTTTTCGGGCAACGTTAAGGGTATGGGTCCGGCTGTGGCTGAGATCGATTTAGACGAAAGGCTCAACGAATCATTCATCTTTTTCGCAGCTGATAAAACCGATCCGGGCGCCTATAATCTCCCACTTTATCTGGCTTTCACCGATCCGATGCGCAATGCAGGACTTATGCTTTCCCCCAAAATGGAGGGTTTCAGATTCATTATAATGGACGTTTCCCATACCGAGGCAGACCGGAGTTATATAAAGAATTCTTACAGTGTTAACAACGTACATATTTTGAAAACATTTCACCTAAAATCAGAAAAAGGAGGAAATGTTATGCAATTATTAGAGAATTTATTTAGAGGAGAGATAATTCGTTATAGGCGTGAGAATTTCTCAACTGGCAACTTAAAGTCTAAGGAAATAAGGGTTGGAATTCCCAACGCAGTTGTTTTTCTAGTTCTACTTATTATACAATTGCTTATGGGGAATTGGTGGTTGCGCTGAACAAAGGAAAGGAGCTTGTTATGGAGCAAATAAAAATCGTTCATAGGAGAACTTCACAGGGAACTCCAGGAGTGCGCCTTTTTCTGGGGAACGGACATATTTTCATAACTTGTCAACTCTACGACATCGCTGTCCTTTTACGTGACAATCAGCGGTTCGTTGTAGAATCCATTTGGGTCAAAAATGCAGATGAACAGGCAGCAGCGGTCAGCACCACCAGATTGCACAACATTGCGGGAAAATATACTGGAAAAGACGATCCGGTTACTCTGGTCAGAGTGCAGAGCGATTTTTCAGCTACCGGAGATGTGCTGTTCCCCTATAGCATCGGGCATTTCGTGGCCGGTTTCATGAGAGGGAGCCACAACGGTCCCCTGATGCCCTTCAAGGTTAATACCACCATCTCCTTTTTCGATGGACCACTGGTTGTAACTTCACAGGCGTTCTCGATGAGAGAGGTTAAATTCATCGAGCTATCGGACTGCTTTGACCATCCTTTCTGGGAGTATATAAGGGATCAGGTTTCCCACAAGGCTCTGGAAATAAGGCGCCAGGGATTCTCCGGATGCGCCATGCTTCCTTATTCTGAGCTGGAATACGGTGGTATCGTGGAGAAGATGAAAAAGTTGGATAAGAAGTTAAAGATTAAAGAGTAGAGAAAATAGTTTTCAAAGAAATTTTACCCTCTAAAAGGCGAGGTTTTTACCTCTCACAACAACTCCTAGAAATTCTGCTAAACATTACACACTATTTTTCAAAAAGATATTAAAAGTAAGTCCTTTTTCTGAAATTTTTAACAAAGTAAGTTAATCTGAAGGATTGATCCTTTGGATCGATTTTCTAAAATCGACTTTCTTGTAGTCGGATTAGGAAATCCGACCCACAAAATTTACTTCTTCTCCGCCTCCCCGGTCATGGGAACGAATCTAACCGGAATGACGTTGGTCTTCTTTATCCCCTTTTTCGTCTTCACCGCTACCATCAACTCCTGGAATACATCCCCAACCGGAATCACCAGCCTGGCTCCCTCCTTGAGCTGCTCCAGAAGTGGCTGAGGGATATGGTCAGGAGCAGCGGTGACTATTATCCCGTCAAAAGGGGCATGCTCTTCCCACCCCTGATAACCATCCCCGCACCGGACCGTAACGTTTTTGTAATCCAGCTCTTCAAGGGTCGACTCAGCCCTTTCAGCTAAAGGGCAAATTATCTCAATGGTATAAACCTCAGATGCGATCTCAGCTATAATAGCTGCTTGATAACCCGAACCGGTCCCGATCTCCAGGACTTTCTCCCCCCCCTTCAAACCTAAAAGCTCGGTCATCAAAGCAACGATATAGGGCTGGGAGATGGTCTGCCCCTCTCCGATGGGCAAGGGACCATCAGAATAAGACAGGTCCCGGTAACCTTCGGGAACGAAAAGATGGCGGGGAACCTCCCTCATCGCCTTCAGAACCAAAGAATCCTCCACACCCCTGGATTCGATCTGGGTTTGAACCATCCTCTCCCTCTCAGTAGAATATATATCCCCTTTCGATTCCATCTCCTCTCCTCTTTGCTCAGGCTTGCATCCGGTAATAAATAAAAAAAACGCTAAAAAAAACCAAAACCTCGTCATAAAAGACCTATGAAGTGGACTAATAAACATAATAATTATTAAATTGGTGTCAATTTTTATTTTCTCAAAAGAATCCTCTTTTATATTCTTTGCTACTTCTGGATATTATGCGAATATATTCATACCAATCATCCAGCAAAAAAGGACGGATTCTGAAATCAACCGGTCTGCAAGCATAATTCCATTTAATCCAGCAGTTTCTGTAATTCGGAGTCGCTTAGATCAGATTGGCCTTCTTCCCCTATCTGAAAAGCCAGATTCTTCAAAACGAATATAACCTCATCACCCAAAGACATGAACTTACCGACTTCAGGAATTGTTCTTAATATCTTAAAATATGCGGGACTGAATTTTTCGATTTTTATAGTTTCAAGTTTTACATCGTATTCGGAATCGACCCACAGACCCTCTTTGTTGTAAAAGGTTTTGTTACCCAAGGTGATAACGTCGGTCACCTTAACCACGTTCCCCTCAGAATCGAAATACTGACCCGGGGGAACCGCAGAAGGAGCCTGAAGCGCTTTTAAACTTTTAGATTGATATACCGCACCCCTTCCAACATCCTTCCTTGTCTCCGATAGTATGATCCTTTCCGCCTCATCTCTAAGATCCTCATGCGCTAACCTGTAATCCGCTCTCACCAAAAAAGAAGTGTACTCGTTTATAATACCATATTTTTTCGAGAGCTTAATGATCTCGTCCACCAGCTCCTTGTTTTCACCGTAAAGCCTGATTTGATCGATAAGATATCCAACCCTTCTGGTTGCCCACACCTTGGGTATGAAGCTGTTTTTCACATTCTGTTTTTCAAATTCCACCTGGTAGAGGTATCCCTCTTTCTCATCATCCACATAACCGGAAAGGTTTACCTCAGCTTCTCCCTCTCCCTCAAATCTACCCACCACCACCAGCTGAGTCCCCTCGAATATGTCAGGGAGCCTCTGAGGGTAGATCTGAGAGGTCTCAATGCCTTTGAACTCCAAATCTATATCCGCAAGAACCGGATTCGATATCTTCTTGTAGAAACTGGAAACCTTCACCTCGATATCCTCGTCCGGGGAAACGTAATCCGACGTTCCGGAGTTTTCATCCGAAAGACGATCTAAAAGATGAGTATTGACGTCATACCCCACCCCGAAAACGAAAATCTTGGCAAGTTTTTCGTTTTTCTCCTTAATGTTTTTAAGAATGTTTCTTATATCCGTCTCTCCAACAGTTGGGAGACCATCGGTCAAAAATATGATAAAGGTCAGCCTCTTTTCCCCTTCAAGCTGCTTTAATCCACTTAACATAGCCTCGTTTATATTAGTCCCCCCTTCAGCAGCCAGATCGTCTACGAAGCTCTTGCCCTGATCAACGTTGTCCGGAGTGGCATGAATCAACTCGTCTTTGAAGAGTGTGATCCGGTCATCGAAATCGATGATGTTAAACCTATCATCCTCATTCAGGTTGTTCAAACAGAACCTCAGCGCACCCTTCGCCTGTTTTATTTTTTCCCCGGACATGCTTCCCGAAGTATCAAGAATGAAAAGCACTATTTTTTTAATCTCTTTTCCTCTTGGAATCTCAACCTTGGGGGAGACCAGCCCCAGAAAAAATCCACCTTCCTTTTCATCCTGGTAGGTCAAAAGGTTAAACCCGAAATCCTTTTTGGAGACGGTATAATAGAGCACGAAATCCTTGTTAGGTCGGGTGTTTTCCTCAATGTAGGTTACTTCGGCTTTGTGTTCGTCGATTTTTTTTACGTTGACATTATGGGTAGGCGAAAAGACGTTTTTTATAGGCAAATCCGAGTTCAAATCAACGGTAATTCTCACAGTTTCCAGAGGATCTCTGGAGAACTTCTCAGTAGCCAGGGTGTAGCGGTACTCGAAAAGCTCAGAGGAGGGTTTTAAAAGCTCCGAGTAGTCGAGTTTTACTCTGGTTTCTCCGTTTGCTGGAATGGGATAAACCCTTGCTCTGAACATACCATCCCCGAACCATTCCAGAATTGCCGGATCTTTCTTTTTCCTAACTATTTCCTCGTAGATTTTTTTTGCCTCATCCTTGTCCAGAACCTCACCCTTTAATTCCTCCCCACCAGCGAACATCGAAAACTTGGTGATCGAGGCACCCTCTGGAATGGGAAAAATAAAAGTCCCCTCCAGATCCCGGTGATAGTGATTTAAAAATACCTGGTCGATTGCGGTTTTGACGTACTGGTTGTCGATTTTAATGTCCACGTGATGATATTTGATCGATAAAACCGGCGGCATGGGTCTTATTGACGGCTCCGGTGGCCAGGGAATGATAAAACCATCAGCTCTGGCCTGGGTACCAAAAAGAATCAAAACGATTGCCAAAATAAAGTATAGCTTTTTCATCTTGACCTCCTTTGTTAAATCTCCTTCAATTACTTATACAATCCAAAGACGAATTATTTCTAATTTTCTATATCAATGTATCCCAATATAATTCCCAACCTATTAAAATCTATTTCATTTTTATTCCTTGAAAAATCAATGGGTGAAAAAAACTTTTAACTCAATCCCCACCCCCCGAAACTTAAAGATTACAAAGATTATATATTAGAATATCTAAAACCAAATCCGTGGGCATCCTGCTGGTTTTCAGGTCATATTCCGCCTTAAAAAGATGTAATATGCCTTTTTCTAAATCCTTTTGGGTGAAATTCTTTTTTTGCTTTTGATAATCTTTAAGGTAAAAAGGATGAACCCCCAGATAAGATGCCAGACTTAAGCTTTGCTTTTTTTGATTGAAATTTTTTATCTTTAAAAGCCTGATCCAGTGCCGGGTTAAAAAGAAAAGCAAAGTCCCGGGTTTTTCACCGTATAAAGACAGATTCTTTAATATCTCAACCGACCTTAAAAAATCTTTCTCCCCCACCGCATTGGAAAGCTGAAAGACGTTGTGGATTTTTGAGAATCCAACCACTTTTTCTACATCCTCCATTTCGATTCGCCTCTTATCTCCAATAAACAAGACCAGTTTTTCAACCTGCTGAGCTAAATCGAAAAGGTTCTCTCCGCAAAAATTATGCAGAAGTTCCAATGCATCCTTCTCGATACTTTTTCCGTAAACTTTAACCCTCTCCAAAATCCAGGATCCCACCCTTTCAGAATTCAGGGGATTGAACTCTACTACTTGTGCCTTCAGTTTTTTCAATTCAGAGACAAATTTTGTTTTCGCATCCTTTTTATCAGACAGAAAAACCAAATACGTCGAATCCGGAATAAAATTCAGATGTTTCAAAAACAAATCCTTATCCTTGGAGTTGAGTTTGTTAACTTCGTTCACCACAACCAGCCTTTTCTCGAAACCCAAAGGATGCATCTGAACCAGATTCAAGATCTTATCCAGGGGGGTTTTCCCGGCATATACCTTATCCAGATTAAAGACCTGCTCCTTTTGAGGAATCAAAAGGGATTTGAGTTTTTCCAAAGCCTCGTTTTTAAGATATTTCTCCTCCCCGCTGAAATAATAGATTTTTTCGATCTTGCCTTTTTTAAGGTTTTTTAAAAGGTCAGAATAATACATAGCTTACCGGATAATATAACAGGTAAGGGAAAAGGATGTCAAATCAAAAATAAGTCGGGGATAGGATATTATCGTCTCTGAGCGGGATTATCTCTTCCCGGAACCCAGTTCAGACTAAAGGAAAACTTCTTTTTATAGTTTATAGCCAGATCCCGGTAGGGCTTCAAATCCTCGGTGCAGGACAGACGGAGATTAACCTGATTGACCACTATGTAGCTGTCACCGAAAATCTCCATGCTTTTGTTTTTGAAAAGCTGAGGATTCAGCTCGATGAACTCCAGCAATGACAAAAGGCTGGCATACTGACATTGATACAGGTTCCCCTTAAATTGGGCTCGGAAAGATATCCCCAGCTCGGGTATGAAGAAGCTTACCACTCCGCTTTTGTTATTTTCTTCTTTCTTTTCTCTTATACTTGCACAAAAGTAGCATTCCATTTTTCTTTGCCTTTCTTCTTTTGGAAAGTGCAAATCTTATGCCCGACCAAAAAATCCCTTGGGGCATAAGATGTTTGATTTAAATCCAAGAAAGGTAAAGATTTAAAAGTAAGGTGGAGAACAAGCCCAAATTTTGAATCTTTTAAAACCCGGAGGGATAAAAAGGTTTATTGCAGGGTTGGTAACAGATATTGCAAACGGTTACATATCAAACCCTCTCGAAAGGGTCAAAAAGCTTTTTGTATTCCTGCAGGGCGAACCTGTCGGTCATCCCGGCTATATAATCGCAGATAACCTGCATCTTCTGATCTTTTTCCATCTTCTCTTTGAAATGAGGTGGAAGCTGGTTAGGATTATCGAAGTATACACCGAAAAGGCTGTTTATTATCCTTCTGGCTTTATCCGCCATCCTGATCATCCTATAATGGCGGTATAATTTCATAAACAGAAAATCCTTAAGTTCGTTCTTAAGATCCTTCATCTCCGAACTGAAGGAGAAAATCCTTTCTGCCTTTGATCTCACATCATCTGCTGAGTTTATCTTTTCTTTCTCGAGCCTTTTTTTCGTTTCGCTTATGACGTCGGTAACCATCCAATCGATCATCAGCCTGACCATCTGACTTTGTTTCTGGTCGGAGGTCAAATCGGGATTCTCCTTTACCATTTCCCGGTATAAATTTTTCCACAATTTAGTCTCTGAAAGTTCATCTTCAGTTATTACTTCTGATCTGAGTCCGTCGTCAACGTCATGGGAGTGAAAGGCTATCTCATCGGCGATGCTCACCACCTGGCATTCCAGGGTAGGAGAGACCTCAGGTTGAAACTCCTCTGTTTTGGGCTTATCGTAGGTGGTCTCGTGCTTTATTATCCCCTCCCTCACCTCGTAGGTGAGATTGAGTCCGGGAAATTGAGGGTATTTCTCCTCCAGCCAATCCACCACTCTTAGTCCCTGACGGTTGTGCTCGAATCCCCCGTAATCCTTCATTATCTGGTTTAAAGTCTCCTCACCCGAATGACCAAAGGGGGTATGACCGAG
>LJUW01000101.1 GCA_001304315.1 candidate division Zixibacteria bacterium SM23_73_2
TTATATCCAGAAGACACGATTCTCTCAACATATAGCAAATCAATGAAATAGAATACATTTGATTTTATTATTTACAAAAGTAAGCAAGTGAATCGTCACAGCCTCACCACATTTCATATCATCAGAGATTTATTCTTTATCCTCTCCGAGATATCCTAAGATCTTTCTTGCTTTTTTGCCACCCAGACTTACATTTTATTGACAACTTTTTAAAACAGAATCCTCCATGCAAAAATTCCAATCATTATGCAACCCAAGATGAACTTAGTTGATCCACCGAATAAAAGCCCTAAAAAAGTACCAATTCCCGCTTTTAAGGCTTGCATATTGTTCTTACCGGTTAGCAATTCGAACAAAACCGCAAACAAAAAAGGAAGGATAATAATCCAAACAATGCCAGCAAAAATTCCAATTATCAAACCAAATACCGCTCCAATGGCTCCAGCTCTTCCTCCTCCCATCTTCTTCACCCCTAAATAATTGGCCAAATAATCAATCATCAAACCGAATGCGGTCAAACCGGCGAAAATCAAAATTAAATCTACTGTGATTTTTTTAAATCCAGTTAAAGCTCCATATAGAAGTGCCCCTCCAAAGATAAGGGGAATCCCGGGGAGAACTGGCAGAATCACACCTGCTAATCCAACTAACATTATAACCAGCGTGCCTGCAAATAAAAAAATTTCCAATAAGCTCATTTAAGTTCACTTATTTAAGACAATTCAAATGGTTTTAAAGAAAATGCAAAACTTTCATATTAAATTTTTTCTTTTTTTTATTTTTTGTTGTTCAATTGGGAATATAATAATAAATATAGTTCCCCAATTATCGATTCATTGGATTATCTTATTGGTTTTTTATTAAAGAAGCTTGAGTTTTTGTAATTTCTGTGCTCAATCCGAAATATTTAATTGGGGATACAGAAAATCCTTGCTTTAGGATCAGGCAAATTAGATCCGTCATCTAAGCAAAAGCATTTTTTTTGTCTCTGAGAAATCACCCGATTCAAGCTTATAGAGATAAATCCCGGAGGATACAGAGTTCCCTTTATCATCCCTGCCATCCCAGACAGCCTTATACTCGCCAGCTAATTTAACCTCATCCACTAAAGTTCTTACCTTCTGCCCCAGAGTATTATAAATAGTCAGGGTGATGTGGATGGGACTATGAACTATAAACTGTGAACCATAAACTGATTTCTGGGTGGTGCGGACAGGACCGTTTTCCCTTATCCGTTTTCCGTGAACCGAAAAGGAAATGGTGGTGGAGGGATTAAATGGATTGGGATAATTCTGAAACAATACAAAGGATTGCGCTATGGTCCCCTCATTATCCTCCTGAACGAAAACCTCATCCTGCATATACTTTATCGTTAAGTAGTCATATTGTGTAACTCCCCAGTCACTCTCTCCGGTGACGTAAACATTACCCCATTCATCCACTGCTAAGTCCCAGGCTTTATCATCTCCGTTCCCTGGCCCTTCGTATCTTGCCACCCAGGCGATGTCTCCGTTGGAGGTATACTTTATGGTGGCATAGTCATGGTATGAACCACTACCGTAACTGTATCCGGTGACGTAAACATTGCCAGAACCATCCACTGCCAAATCATTAGCTCTATCATTACCATTACCTGGTCCATTGTATCTCCTTACCCAAACCGTGTCTCCATCCGAATTATACTTTATGGTGAGGTAGTCATCTCCTGTCCCACTGCGGTAACTATATCCGGTGACGCAAACATTGCCAGAACCATCCACTGCCAGGGCACTGGCTTTATCATATTGATTCCCCGGTCCGTTGTATCCTCTTACCCAGGCGGTATCTCCATCAGGATAGTACTTAACGGTAACATAGTCACCGGATGTGCCAATGTTGGAGCTATTTCCCGTTGCGTAAACGTTACCGGAACCATCCAAGCCTATGGCATAAGCTCCTTCAAAAAACAGGCTCCCAACTCCATCGTATCTTCTCACCCAGGCAGTATCTCCACCGGGATAATACTTTATGGTAGCGCAGTCGTAATCTGTTTCAGGGGCATAACTTGAACCGGTAACATAAACGTTCCCGGAGTTATCTACCGCCATAGCTGCGGCATGAACATCCGGGCCTCCAGCTCCGTCATATCTTCTTATCCAGGCCGTATCTCCATCGGGATAATACTTAATGGTAGCGTAACCCCACAAGGTGCCGCTCCCCCCGCTCCCCCCGGTCACGTATACGTTGCCTGAACCATCCACCGCAAGGGCATAAGCGAAATCCCGATCATCCCCCGGTCCGTTATATCTTCTGATCCAGGCAGTGTCTCCGTCAGAACAGTACTTTATGGTCAGGTAATCCTCCGATGTACCGACACCTACGCTCGTTCCGCAAACGTATACATTGCCCGAATCATCAACTGTTATGGCAGAAGCTTCATCAGTGGAGTTTCCAGATCCGTTGTACCTTTTCACCCAGATGGTGTCTCCGCTGGAATCATACTTTACGGTGGCATAGTCTCTATCTGTCTTTCCGCTGCCCCAACTCCCACCGGTTATATAGACATAACCGTATCCATCCACTGCCAAAGCATAGGCTCTATCCTCCTGATTTCCCGTTCCGTTGTATCTTCTTACCCAGGCTGTGTCCACCGGCTGAGCAAAAGAAATAACAGCCCCCAAAAAGAAAGTTACTAACAAAAATATACTTCTTTTCATTTCCGTCATCCTTCAGAAGTTTTTACGTGCTCAATTTATTGTCGTCCAAAAAGTAAGATAGTTTTATATTATATTTACAAATAAGGAAAAATCAAGGCAAATCGTTCCCCGGTTAATTTACCAGACTAAATCACCATCCTTCTTTTAAAAAATAGGAATGGAACAAACATAAAGAAATGATTTTTATTCATCAAAATTTAATGAATTATTTGACTTCTTGACACAAATAAATTAGAGGATTAGCCCACTTCTTGCCCCTCTTATCTTTGAATAAGAGATCCCTTGTGTGTAGAATTATAAGATTTAATAAAGGCGATTTATAAATGAAATCGCTTTTTGTTCGTTATGCCAAAAGCTTTGCCAGTTAAACAGTGGTGGTTATCAACAAAAAAGCGGAGAGCTAATTCCTCTCCGCTTTTGTGTCTTTAACCTAATCCTTATATATCTCTTTTTTGTTGTTTTCTCAAGCGGGCAGCTCTGCGGGAGAAATAAAGGATGCCTATAATCACAGCTGCAATTATTAAAATAATCGCTGTAGTGGACATCTTTCTTACCTCCTTTTAGTTTTTTTATTTTGTCATCTCTGACAATGCCTTGAAAATGCTAATCGCTGCTGGCCCGAGAATAATCACCAGAAGTTCCGGAAAAATCAAAAAGACCAGTGGGAAAACCAACTTAACAGATACCTTATGTGCAGCCTCCTGGGCTCTCTGCATCCTTTTAATTCTCAATGAGTCAGCCAGAACCCTTAAGGAATCAGCGATGCTGACACCTAATTTATCTGCCTGGATCAACATCACTGCCAAAGATCTGAGCTCATCTATGCCGGTTCTTCGGGCTAAGTTGCGCAGAGCATCCGCTCTGCTTTTTCCCAAAAGTATCTCCTTGTTTACCAGTTGAAGCTCATGGCTTAAAATTCGATGGGTATCCTTGGTATCCTCTGCGATCCTCTGAAATGCTGCGTTAAGGCTCAATCCCGCCTCCACACAGACCACCAACAGGTCAAGCATACTGGGTACAGACAACCTCATTTCCATTGTTCTTCTGCGGATTTTCTCTGCGACCCAGAACGTGGGAATATAAACTCCAATCAAAAGACCTAAAAATCCCGACAAAGCAATAATCTCAGTAGATTGGGGATGCAAATAAAAACTCACTAATCCCCCCAAAGCACCAAATACGACGGCGAGCAAAAACCTCGCTCCATAGTAGTTGGAAACGCTTGAGGGTCCGCGGTATCCAGCCTGAGCTAACCAGATCCTGGTGCCTTTGGCTTGCTCGGTGTCCGATAATAAAGTGAGGCTCAATTTCGCATCTTTATCTTTTATATCCTCCCCCTCTTTCAAATCCTTCAACCGACGCCTAACCGGGTCCTTCCTTCTGGATAGAAAATACAAAACACCAAACACGAAAAAAAAGAACGCTAAAAAAACAGAGACGGAGATTATATAAATTTCCATAGAATTAACCTAAACTTTTATATTGACTATTCTGTTTATCGCCCATATGCCGAGGATCTGCATTATAATGGCTGCGCCAAGAATATAATTACCAACTCTTTCCTCCAGAAGCACCTTCAGATATTCAGGGCTGATCGTAAAGAGAGCAATCGCTGCAATTATCGGAAGTACAACCAAAACCACTCCGGAGAGCCTCCCATGGGCAGAATAAATCCTTACCTCCCTCTCCATCCTGAACCTATCCCTGATAGTGCTGCCGATCTTCTCCAACACCTCAGCTAAGTTTCCTCCGGTTCTTTTGTGAATCAGAAGAGCAGCAACCATAAGGTTGAGCTCATCGCTTTTGACCCTTCTGGTCATATTCATCAGGGCATCTGTAAGACCAACACCCAAATTCTGCTCCTCAAAGGCAATCCCGAACTCTATACCCAGAGGGTCAGGAATCTCGTGAGCCACCATCCTCAAAGATGCCTCCAGGGAAAATCCAGCCTTTAAGGCATTGGTCATCAAATCTATAGCCTCGGGCAGCTGTGATTCAAACTCCCCCCTCCTTTTTCTTATCTTCATTTTGATAAGGTGATAGGGTAAACTCCCTCCTATAATCGCAACCACCAGAGCAATGAGGACGTTATTTGTATAGTGATCCACAATTAGAAAAATCAACCCACCCAGGGATAACATCGCCAGGACCAAGGCTCCCGCTTTTATGGATACCCCGGATTGATCGATAAGCCTCTGCAGATTCTGGGAAAACCGGAACCTGGAAAGGATCAGGTTTACAGTTGGAATTTCGCTCAGCTTGTCGTCCCTTAATATGGGATAGACCACCTCCTCTGTCTCGGCATGTGAAGCAGATAAGGCATTCAACCTTCTTCTGATTCTCTGGTTCCTGGTGCCAACCTTTTCCTTCAACACCAGAAAGACTGCCACGGTGCCCAAAAAAGTTGCTGCAAAAACTGAAAAAATTATTCTTTCAAGCATTCTTACCTCTTACTTATGGGCTGAAAAGATCTAACGGAATATCCACACCCGATCTCAAAAACCTCTCCATGAACTTGGGGCGGATACCGGTAGGCCTGAAACTGCCCAGGACCTCGTTGTTTTTTCCTAACCCGGTCTTGTCGAAATAAAAAATCTCCTGCATGGTTACGGTGTTTCGTTCCATGCCCACGATCTCGGATATGCTGGATATCTTACGAGAGCCATCGCTGTACCGGGTCACCTGTAAGACCACATCGATGGCCGAGCTGATCAGCTCCCTGATTCCCCTTTGAGGTATGTCGATTCCGGACAGAAGCATCAAAGTCTCGAGTCTTAAAAGGGTATCCCTGGTGCTGTTGGCGTGGATGGTGCTCAAGGAACCATCGTGGCCGGTGTTCATTGCCTGGAGCATGTCGTATATCTCCGGACCTCTGACCTCACCTATGATTATCCTATCTGGCCTCATTCTCAGGGCGTTCCTTACCAGATCCCTCTGGGTGACCGTTCCCTTTCCCTCGATATTGGGAGGTCTGGTCTCCAACCTGACCACGTGAGGCTGCTGAAGCTTAAGCTCAGCTGAGTCCTCGATGGTAACGACTCTTTCGTCCTCGGGAACGTAGACCGATAGGATGTTCAAAAGGGTGGTCTTTCCTGCTCCGGTCCCCCCGGAGATCAATACGTTGAGACGAGCCCTAACCATCCCCATTAAAAGCTCAACAATCGGTGGAGAAAGAGACCCGTTGCTCAATAGGTCATCCATGTTCAAAATGCTGACCCTGAACCTCCTGATGGAGAGAATAGGACCATCTAAAGCCAGGGGAGGAATTATGGCATTCACTCTGGAGCCATCAGCCAGCCTGGCATCCACCATGGGAGAAGCCTCATCGATCCTTCGTCCCACCTCGGAGACGATCCGGTCTATTATCTGCATAAGATGATTGTCATCTTTGAATTTTGTATCGGTAAGATGGAGTTTGCCGAACTTCTCGATATACACCTGATCATAAGCGTTCACCAGTATATCGGAGATGTCCGGGTCGTGCATGTACTGCTCGATGGGACCCAAGCCCAGAGTCTCGCTTAATATCTCGGTTATCAGCCGCTCCTTATTATCCGAGCTTAAAAATATCTCCTCCTCGGTAAGCAGTCTCTCGGTAACGTCTTTTATCTGATCATGTAAAAGCTCCCGATCCAGGGTTGTCAAAGTCGAGAAATCCAGGTTGTCGAGTAATTTCTGGTGCAGCCTGATTTTCAGCTCCTGAAAACTGTCTCTCCTTAGATGGACTGTTCCCGGATTGTCTTTTCTTACCTCTTTATTATTATTCTGCTTTCGGTTCTTGCCAAAACGTTGTATAAAATTCATTCAAATCTCCTCTTTTCCTGTTCAACTAATCGGTTTCTTCCACCTCCAGAAAGTAACTTCGGCTCCATTTGGTTATATCCTTAGCCAAATCCATTATACTTTTGGCTACGTCAGATTTCCCTTTGCCATCAACCAGAGGAACTCCCGAATCCATTGCCTCTATCACCGCTTTATAATTGTTAGGGATAAACCAGCTAACCGGATAATTAAGGGTTTTACGTATCGCATCCGGTTTGATCTGGTCCCTTTTGCTGATTCGGTTAACCACGATTTTAACCTTATCCGGACCATAACCCAGCTCCTTGAATACTCTCAAAGTCTTTTTGGTGGCACGAAGCGAGGGGATATTAGGAGCGGTAATCACTATTATATGGTCTGAGAGCTCGAAGGCTTCTTTTGTCTTGGAATCGAACATATGGGTAGTATCGACTATAACATAGGGAAAGGTCGCTCTCAAATTCTCCAGTATCTGGTTGATCTGAGATGGACTAATATTATCTGATATGACCGGATCCTGAGGCTCTGCTAAAACGAAAACCCCTGATTTGTGACGGGTCAAACAGCTCTGAAGCTTGACTCCATCAACTCCCTCATTTGAGTTGCAAGCATCGAGTATATTGTATTCCGGGGTAAGATTTAAAAAACTGGTAATATCCCCCAGTTGAATGTCCAGATCGATAAGAGCAGCGTTCCTTTTGGTGACCTGGGAAAGGGCTACCCCTAAATTGACCGCTATGGTGGTTACACCCAG
>LJUW01000031.1 GCA_001304315.1 candidate division Zixibacteria bacterium SM23_73_2
ATAATCCAAAGTTTTTTAAGTCCCTTTTTCAAAGGGGCTTTTTTTTTCTGAAAACACTTGACTATTTTCCCCTCTAAACTTATCTTCAAAAAACAAAAACCTTTCACCACAGGAGGAATAAGATGAAAAAAAGCATAATTTTCTCTTTCCTGTTAATTGTTGTTTTTACTTATAATCTCTCCTTTGCTGTCACAGGAGATATAGTAACTTCATTTCCCTCACCTGGAACCTGTCCGGTGGGTTTGACCTTTGATGGCAAATTTCTCTGGATTGCTGATTATAAGACCGATACCCTGTATCAGATCGACCCTGAGAATGGAGGGGTTGTAAATTCCTTGCCCTCGCCCGGTTTCCGACCATCGGGTTTAACCTGGGATGGTAAATATCTCTGGAACGTCGATCTGGAGGAAAATTTGATCTATCAAGTTGACCCTGAAACCGGGATTGCGGTAAAAACCATCTTCTGTCCCTCATCCTCTCCCATGGGTCTTTGCTGGGATGGGAAATACCTGTGGGTATCAGACAGCCGGGCTGATAAGCTATACCAGTTATCCACAGAAGATGGAACTACCATTATCGAGCTTCCCTCTCCCTCCTCCACCCCTCAGGGTCTTTGCTGGGATGGCAAATATCTCTGGGTGGCAGATAGAATAGAAGACAAAATCTTTATGATCACTCCGGATAAAGGAGAGGTTATCCTTTATTTTGAATCACCGGAAAGCTATGCGCGGGGGTTAGCCTGGGATGGTAAGTACCTCTGGAACGTGGATTATCAGTCAGATAGAATTTATAAGATAAAAATTGAGGATGAGGATCCCTTCAAAAGAAAAGACCAGAAATGTCAGTCTTTGGAATTTACCAATGAGTTCAGAAACTATGGACCAGGGGAAGTAAAAGATGTGAATATCTATATAGCTGTTCCGGAAAACCTTCCCAATCAGGAACTTTTGGCTCCGGTGGTGTTTGAGCCTGAACCCGATGACATTATATCCGACAAATGGGGACAGAAAGTCGCCTTATTCCGATTTCAGGATTTGAAACCCACCGAATTCAGAAGGGCGTCGATGAAAGCTATGGCTAACATCTATCAGACTGACTATTTCATCTTTCCGGAAAAGGTTGGATCCATTGCGGATATTCCGGGGGAAATAAAAAAGAAATATCTGGTTGATGATACCAAGTTTTGTATTGATGATCCATTCATAAAGAACTCTGCTGAGAAAGTCGTAGGGGACGAGCAAAATCCATACTGGATAGCCAGAAAGCTCTATAATTTCGTTTTAGCCAATATGCATTATGAGCTGGCAGGGGGATGGAACATCGCCCCAGCAGTTTTGAAAAGGGGGTCAGGCTCCTGTTCGGAGTACAGTTTCGTCTATATCGCCCTGTGCCGTGCCTCAGGAATCCCTGCAAGGTATGCCGGCTCGGTGGCGATCAGAGGGGACGATGCTAGCCAGGACGATGTCTTTCATCGCTGGTGCGAGATCTACCTGCCCAATTACGGATGGATACCGGTCGATCCCTCGGGTGGAGATTACGATACACCCTGGCACCAAGCAAGGGCTTTCGGTCACTTAGCCAACCGCTACCTGATAACCACCGTGGGAGGTGGGGGGTCTGAGTATCTGGAATGGGGTTATAACTCCAACGAGAAATGGACCTCACAAGGCAAGTGCAAGGTCTACACCGAGCACATCGGGGAGTGGTCCCCTCTGGAGCAGGGATCAAAGGCAAAAGAGTAAACGATTTTTTTGCATTTGAAATAAATGATCATATAGTACATCTTGGGGGCAAGGTTAATTATTGAATAGAAAGAGCATTACCTTTTATTTTGACAAAAAGAACAAATAACTTCCCTTTCTATTGATGGAAGATTTCCTTTGCAGGTCATATAGATCGCATCGGAGATAAAACCACTTCTATGTAGGATTAAGGAGAAAAAGACGTTCTCCAATTCTAAGTTTTAAATATTTCTCCAATTTTTTTTTCTACTTTACCACGAGATTATTCTTTTCAATAAATGTATACCGAAGTCTCAGAACTTCTTACCAACTTTTTATTCCAGTTACTTCTCCAATCTCAATTTTAGATAAATTAACCAAGAGGATATAAAGGATATTTAACTGCAACAGAAGTAATGAAAGATATTGTAAGTTTTTGTAAATGTAAATGACATAATCATTTATCCGGATTGGTGCCCTCCATCTTTACCCGACAATAAGTAAAAAAAATCCTTGACAGAAGTCGATGATTGTTTATATTCGTAGAAAATCTCCGAGCCATTCTGCCTACGGAGCGATCTAAGGCGATTGGCCGATAGGGTTCAGGTGGAAACGCCTCAGCCTCCCGTGCTTGGAAAGGAGATGTTAATTAAGAAAAAAAACCAGGCCAAGGAGGCCTGGAATTTTTTTTGAAAAGAAAGGAGGTGAAGGTAAAGGTGAAGATTCTCAGAAGAGAGGGGAAGACCATGGGGGTAAAAGCACGGTTTCAGATAATAGCTATACTATGGTGTAAAGAAATTCCAATGAAGGAAGGAGTGTTTAATATGTGTTCTGCAAGAAGAGTTGTCTCAATGGCAATTGTTATGATCTTGGCTGGTTTATTCATGATCCAGCTGTCATTTGCCGCCACGCAAGTTTTTCGACCAGAGGATAATTCGGTTTACGTCGACCAGCGTGACCCGAATGAAAACAAAGTTTACCAAACAGGGATTTTGACTTCATCCGCCTTAGATGAGAATGCCAGGATCGTCATCCATTTCGATCTGGATGGATGGACTCCTAATCTTGCGTCGATCTCGGAAGCGAAGCTTCACCTTTATCATTATCGAGGGGGAAACTACACCGGTTCCCGAACGCTAAATGTATACCCCCTGACCTCTTCGTTCGGCGAATCCACCGCCACCTGGAACTTTCCCTGGACTAATCCGGGAGGGGATTACGATGCCAGCGTCAGTGCTTCTACCGACGTTCCGGAGGAGTGGGAAAACTGGGTTGAATGGGACGTTACCGACCTTTTGAAGAATCGGTGGAGCAACGTAAAAAGCTGTGGTTTTCTGATCAAGGATGCGGTCGAAGATACGCCGGGCGATGGTCCGTACGTTCGCTTCCACAGCCATCGAAAGGATTCCCTGGCTTACCTGGAGGTGACGACAGCGGCCCAGGATGTTGCTACGCTCTCTGAATGGGGTCTGGTCATCCTGGTATTCTTGATGGCATTAAGTACCTGGATGATCCTCAGAAGGAAAAAATCAACAACCCCAAAGCTGTGATCGATTCCACTGCCCGAACCAGAGATTAATTATCAAAAGCCAGCTCTAACGAGGAGTGATAGCATAGATTAGCACAAATGGTATGAATTTCTGTAACGGGTTGCGAAGCGGATAAGTTTTTTTCAGAACTAATGGAACAAACGATAGAGTAAGTTTAGGTACAAAAAAAGGAGCCTTTATTATGCGTCCTCAGCCAGTGTTTAGTTTATGCCTTCTTCCATTAATCCTGGTGGGTCTTTTTTCAGGCGAGCCTGCCCTGGCAGCTAACCACATTATCGGTCCGGAGGATAAATCGGTTTATATTGACCAGCGTGATCCGGATTCTAACTTCGTTTCCAAAACGGGAATTCTGGTCGTCTCCGAATCAAACGAGAATTCCAGGATCGTAATCCATTTCGATCTGGATGGATGGGATCCCGATTCAATCCACCAGGCGAAACTGTGTCTTTACCATTACCGGGGGGGTTACTACTCCGGCTCCCGAACCATAGACGTGCATTCTCTGACCTCTGCGTTCAGCGAGTCCACCGCCGCCTGGAACTTTCCCTGGACTAACCCGGGAGGGGATTACGACACCAGCATCAGTGCTTCTGCCGACGTTCCGGAGGAGTGGGAAAACTGGGTTGAATGGGACGTTACCGACCTTTTGAAAAATCGATGGAGCAACGTAAAAAGCTGTGGTTTTCTGGTTAAGGATGCGGTCGAAGATACGCCGGGCGATGGTCCATATGTTCGCTTCCACAGCCATCGAAAGGATTCCCTTCCTTATCTTGAAATCATTACTGAATCGAGTGATGTCGAAGAACTTGATATAGTCAATGCTTTGCAGGATTTTTCGCTGGCACAGAATTTTCCTAATCCTTTCAACAGCAGGACTTTTTTTGAATTTGTGCTTCCTGAAAACGTCCGGGTGAACTTAAGCATTTACAATATTCGGGGGCAGAAGGTGAAAACCCTCCTGGATGCAAAAAAACAGGCTGGTACTCACACAGTGGAATGGGAGGCTACCGACGATTTTGGAAAGCCAGTGGCCAGCGGAGTATATCTCTATCGACTCCAGACGGAAAACCTCTCGCACGCTAAGCGGCTTTTGTATCTAAAATGATATTAACAGTCAGTATAAACATCGATTAAGCTTTTGATCTATGCACTCACCAACTGATACAAAAAAAGCAATATCCGGGCACAGAAGCCCTCAAAACGTAATGAATTTACTCCCTTTTATTCTTTTGTTTTTATGTATTGCTTTCGGATGTTCGCGACCGGTCAAACCGAAATCGGATTTCATCACCATCAAGCTGGGTGGGCTGACTTTTGTCAAATATTTCGATCTTTTGGAAAAGGTCATATTCGAGGGAGACCAAGCAATAAGATTATCCGATTTCATTGATTCGACAATAACCGATTATCCCCAGATCTATGCCTATCGGGTGATCGGTTCAGATGGATTTTATGCTGCCACCAAGGGGAGTCCAGATAATGTTTGGGACCATATGCAGAAAGGTTATCTGAAGCTCGACAACCGAAGGGCGGTCTTCGATCCCAGCTTGGATCTTTTGGGAAGATATTATGTGAAAGATGTAGAAGCCATTGAGCTGCTCAGAAAAATCGAGACCAGATTCGAAGAAGAAGAGGACTTTACCTTCAGTTTGATCATGGACATGATAGTCGCCACCTATCTGGATTCGACCGACTCTTTCTACGATGGCCGTCCTGGAATCAAATTGTCTGATTTCATCATCAATAGCTTGACTCCTGCTCCAGAGAATTACACTTACACCCTTTTATCGGCAGAGGGTGATCAGAGGGTTTTTTCGTGGTTTGAGCTTCAGACAGGCTGGTGGCTTTTGAATCTGGATGTGACCAAGTTCTTTCCTGACCTCGGAGCAGATTCGAGAATAATACATCTGCAAACAATAGAGCTAATTGATAAAACCGAATAGATTATGAAGAAGATAATGCTTTTCTCAATATCAGTTTGCCTCTGGAGTCTGATCTTTTGCCTGGATGCTTTTGCTGAGGAGGAGTACTCGACGGAAAGCGATCTTCCCATCTATTACCTTGGTGAGATCATAGTGGTAGGAGAGAAGAGCCCAAAACCACCCACTTCGATAAGCGAGATCACCGCAAAGATGATTGAATCCAGAGGAGCGAGCACCGCAGGGGAAGCACTATCAACTGTTCCCGGAGTATGGGTCTCCACCGGACACAAGAACTCCACCGAAATCAAGTTGAGGGGATTCTCCTCCAAACACGTTGCGATACTGGTGGACGGTCGACCGGTTAATCTTCCCTACTACGGAGATCTGGATTTAGCCTCCCTGCCAATAAGCAATATATCCAAAATAAAGGTCGTTAAGGGGCCGGCAGCATCCCTTTATGGAGCCAACGCCATGGGAGGAATTATTAATATAGTGACTAAAAGAACTACCCAAAAAAGAACCGGAGAACTGCTTTTCTCTTTTGGACGGGGGGATACCTGGAATTCAATTTTGAATTTTGGTTCAAAGATCGGAGACCTCGATTTCTGGCTTTCCTTTGGTAAAAGCAAATCGAATGGTTTTTATCTTGCAGATGATTTTCAATCAGGAAAGTGGGAAGATGGCGGGTTAAGAGAAAACAGCGATTACGATAGATTTAATCTGGATGGCAAGCTTAATTACAAACTCTCACCCCGGACAGATCTATCGCTTTCTGTGGGTTATTTCGACGGAGAGAAGGGTTTGCCTGGAGGGGTAAACGACGATTTGCCTAAATTCTGGAGATTTGTGGAATGGAAGAGGCGCTATTTTGATCTGGCTGGGGAAAGCTATCTGGGTAAAAGTTGGTATGTCAAAGCCAAACTATACTACGATGGCTGTAAAAACAGGCTGATCGACTACGATTCAACATACATCTACGAAAACAGAAACTATGATAGTATCCACGACAGCTGGGATCTGGGAGGAGATCTTTTATGCAAATTTTTCTTGAGTGACGAGAACCAAAGCGCTTTTGGGATAAAAGTAAGGGAGGATGGGATAGATAAAAGGATGGATGTGGACGAGGAATGGTACACTCATAAGACGGTTACCACCTCAATATTTGCCCAACACCAGACCGAACCTTCCAATCGGGTATCTGCGGAACTTGGCCTGGCTTTGAATGGGATACACTCCGGTGACCTGGAGGAGGTAAAAAACTCTCTTGATCCCTATATGGGCTTGTGGTTTTCCGTAGCCAAGCCTTTACGCTTGCGTGTCTCAGCTTCTCGTGCGACCAGATTTCCAACACTTCGGCATCTTTACAGCATTGACTCAGGGAATCCTTATCTGAAGCCGGAAAAAGCGGTGAAACTTGAAGCAGGATTGGAGTGGCAGATCACCTCTGGTTTACAGGCCAGAGTCGACTTTTTCAGAAACGACGTCGCAGATCTTATTGATAGAAAGGGAAGCGGTTACATGTATTACAACCTGGATCGGGTGATCCTTCAGGGAATTGAGACCGGGTTAGAAGGGACGCCGGTGAAAGAAGTCAGCTTCAGCGTTGATTACGCTTACCTGGACGCTTACGAAAGTAACACAGAGTACTGGCTGCCATATCGCCCTTCTCATAAGGTGGATTACAGTTTTTCCTATCTTTTCGGGTTTGGCCTTTACGTCTATTCCAGCGGGCAATATGTGAGCAGGAGGGTCACCCCACATCCGGAAAGCCAGATTTTGCCACATTACTTTGTCACCAATCTGAAGGTCTCGCAGAAGCTTTTCGATCGCTTCCATCCATTCGTCGAGATCAAGAACCTGTTGGATGAGAACATCGAGGAGGAGAGGGGGTTCCCTATGCCCGGCAGAACCTATCTTATTGGCATGAAACTCACTTTCTGATTAACGGTCTTCCTATGTAGCCAAGGACATTTTGTTTATCAAACTTATGTAGTTATTTAAGATAAACGCATTAGGATACGCTATGGAGGTTTTTAATCTGAGCAAATGATTTTATTTACATCAAAGATAAAACCTCCGAGCCATTCCGCCTGCAGGGCAATCCATGGCGATTGGTCAATAGGATTCAGGCGAGAAAGCCTCAGCCTCCCGTGCTTGGAAAGGAGATTTTAATCCAGAAAAAACCAGGCCCAAAAGGCTGGTTTTTTTGAAAGAAAGAAAGGAGTGTCTGGTATGTGTTGTGCAAGAAGAGTTATCTCATTGGCGATTGTTTTGATCTTGTCTGGTTTATTCATAATCCAGCTTTCGCTGGCTGCCAGATATATCTTTAGACCAGAGGATAATTCGGTTTCCATCGACCAGCGCGACCCTAACGTAAACTTTGTTTATGAGGGAGGGATTCTGGTGGCATCGGAACAAAATGAGAATGCCAGGTTTGTGATCCACTTTGATTTGGATGGATGGGTTCCGGACGCGGATTCGATAACCCAAGCCGATCTCTATCTCTATCATTATCGAGGAGGCAATTACACGGATTCTTACACTATAGATGTATATTCCCTGACTTCCGCGTTTAACGAATCCACCGCCACCTGGAATTTCCCCTGGACCGCGCCGGGAGGGGATTATGACAGCAGTATAGGCAACTCGGCTGGGGTTCCTGAGGAGTGGGATAACTGGGTCAGCTGGGATGTCACGGAGATACTCAAGAACAGGTGGGGCAACGTAGTTAATTGCGGATTCCTGTTCAAGGATCCGGTTGAAGATACGCCTCCTCCTGATGGACCGTATGTCCGGTTTCACAGCCAAAGAAAGGATTCTCTTCCCTACCTCGAGGTTAAAAGTACATATCTTTCCGGCGACGCCAACAGGGACGGACAGGCCGACCTCGCTGATGTAATCTATATAGCCAACTATCTTTTAAAAGGAGGATCCTCACCTGTTCCAAGGCAAGCGGCAGATGTCAACTGCGATGCTTATGTCAACCTCTCAGATGTCATTTACCTGGCAAACTACAAACTGAAAGGCGGGGATCCACCTTGTTAGTAAGCAACGGATAATTCAAAAATTTAACATTCTATATTGATAAGTGTTCCTTAAACCTCAGCATCGGGATTACCCTCTAATTTTAAGGTTTTCTATTCAGAAATTATCATCAAAAATGCTGAATTAAAGCACGGTTGACAAAAGTTAACTTTTGTGTATATTAATATTAGGAACTTATGTTAGACATCCTGGGAATTGAAACAAAGATGCCGTTTTTGAAATCAATTCTCCAGCCGATTATAAAAATAAAGGAGCAGTTATGCGTAAGAAAATCTTTTTGGCTTTATTTTTGATTCTTCTTTTTGGGGTTATTCAATCCAGGGCAGGTGAGATCTACCAGTCGGTGGATTTTTCCTCAAACGATTTGTACTTCTCCTCCTCCAAGGGATTCGATATCATATATCTGAAAGGCGCAGAGATCACCGACAAGGCGGGCGAGCCCCAGGTTCCGGTGAAGCTGGTGCAGTTATCATTGCCCCCGGGATCTGTGGTTGAAAAGGTAACGGTAACCAAAAGGGAATTTGAGATTCTTCCCGATGAGTACCAGATCTATCCAGCCCAGCCCCCTCAGATTCTTTCCAGAAAGGATAAATCTATCCTTTTTGTTCAACCTGAAGTGAAGATCTATAATTTAAAACAAGAATACCCGGGCAAACTGGTGGAGTACACCCAGAGCGGATTTTTGGGCGGATACCAGTTAGCAGGCATATTAGTTTATCCGGTTCAGTATATCCCTTCTCAGGGAAGGGTGAGATTTTATCACCATATAGAATTCAGGATCGAATATGCCCCTGGTGGGAAAACTCCCCTTCCGGTGAAAAAAAGGTCTGAGCCTGCAGAAGCCCTGTACAGAAAAGCTGTTGATAAAAAGAGCTTAAATCCCAAAGGAGTTTCCCTTGAGCTGAAACCCGAGAATCTATCCTTGTCTTTGCTTCCTCCGGAAGATTACGAGTATGTCATCATCACCGATGATACCTTCGTTTCCGCTTTCCAGCCTTTAGCAGATTGGAAAACAAAAAAGGGTGTACCAGCAACAATAGTAACTACAGATTGGATTTACTCCAACTACTCGGGATACGATAATGCCGAGAAGGTCAGAAACTTCATCCAGGATGCCTACCAGAACTGGGGAACCGTCTGGGTTCTTCTGGGCGGAGACAACAATGTGGTTCCTGACAGGGCTTGTTGGGCTATGGATTGTGAATGGGGGGGTAATCCAGATGAGAACGATATCAGATGCGATCTTTATTTCTCCGATCTGGACGGCACCTGGGATGCTGATGGAGACCACGTTTATGGAGAGGTGGGGGATTCGGTTGACATGTATGCGGACATCTTTGTGGGAAGAGCCAGCTGCAGCACCATATCCGACGCAGAGGCTTTTGTTTCCAAGCTTTTAACCTACCAGATAAATCCCCCCACCGATTATCAGACCGATATGCTTTTCTGCGCGGAGATTCTGTGGTATGATCCCTACACCAACTCGGGGCTGGCCAAGGATCTGATAGATGAAAAATACGTTCCCCCTCAGTTCGATCCCATCACCAAGCTTTACGAGGATCTGGGAAACGAGAGCACTTCCTCGGTTCTTGCAGCCATGAATCAGGGGCAGAACATAATAAATCACGATGGACACGCCTGGTACAGCTTGATGGGAGCGGGAAGCGGGTATCTTAGCAGATCGGATATGGATAATCTCTCCAATGGTCCCAGGAACTCTATACTGTTCTCCATCGGCTGCTGGCCCGCGGCTTTCGATTATGACTGCATAGCCGAACACTTCATCAACAATCCTGATGGGGGTGGAGTGGCTTTCATCGGAAATTCAAGATATGGATGGGGCTCGCCGGGAAATCCCGAGTACGGTTATTCAGACCGATATGACAGAGAATTCTACGGCGCATTGTTCTCCCGGGGATTCTATCATATTGGTGCTGCGGTTGCGGATATGAAGGCAGAATTCGTTCCCTTCTCCCAGCAGGAAAACGTCTATCGCTGGTGCATGTACCAGGTCAATCTTCTGGGAGAACCGGAGATGCCGATCTGGACTGACACCCCGGAATATCTGACCGTGGATTATCCCGATACCATCCCCGATGTATCATCATATTTTTCCGTTACGGTTTCCAGGGATGGTGGGATCGAGCCGGTACCCCAGGCTCTGGTGTGCGTGATGAAGGAGGGACAAGTGTACCAGAGGGGATTAACCGATCCTCAGGGACAAATCGGGTTCGAAATCGTCCCTTCCTCCGGGGGAGTTTTGCACGTGACCACAACCGCTCACAACTATCTCCCCCATCAGGACAGCGCCTGGGTAGTTGACGACGGACCCTTTGTGCAATACCAAAGCCACAAGACAGACGATACCTCGGGCGGTAACGGGAGCGGATTGGTGAATCCAGATGAGACCATAGATCTATCCCTTACCTTGAAAAACTTCGGAAGCGAGGCTGCTTATAACGTATATGCTATCCTCCGTTCCCAGGACCCCAACTTAAACTTAATCGACAGCTTACAGGAATTCGGGACCATTGATCCGGGAGATTCCGCAACCAGTTATGGAAACTATAGCTTCTCGGTTGTTCCTGGCTGCCCCAACGACCACGTTGTCATTTTGGATCTGGAGATAAATACAGGATATGGGAGCTTCTGGAAAAGTAAATTTACCCTCACCGTGGTTACCCCCTTTCTGGAGTATCAAAGCTATTCGGTAAACGATCTCTCCGGAAACACCAATGGAATTCCGGAACCGGGTGAGACCATCGGCTTGAACATTCTGGTTAAAAACCGGGGAGAGGAGCTTGCCTCCGGAGTTACCGGTATCCTTTCCACATCCAATTCTTATATCCAGATCAACGACAGTACCGCAAGCTTTGGGGATGTTTCTTCAGAGGGATTCAGCTACCGGACTTTCGGGGTATACATTTTACCTGATTGTCCGGATGATAACTTCCCCCACTTCAGCCTCAAAACCGCCACCACTGATGGATACGTTTTTGAGGACAGTTTCGTCTTAACCATAGGGGAACCCGGTTTTGAAGACGATATGGAGTCAGGAGAAGCTGGCTGGACTCATGGAGGAACCGAAGACCTCTGGCATCTCTCCTCCAACCGCAAAAACTCGGGGGATTGGAGCTGGTACAACGGAGTGGAGGAATCCTGGTATTTTAACAACAATACCGATAGCTGGCTGGAAAGCTCTCCTTTCATTTTAGGACCTGACCACCATCTCTTCTTCTGGCTCTGGTACGATGTCACCAATTACGGGGTGGATGGGATGTACGTGCTGGTGGACAAAATCTCAAAGGGGGAAGTTGATACCCTGGATTTCATCGGCACCGGCGGAGCACTGGATACATCTTTGAACACCGGGAACGACTGGCTGGAATACAGCTATGATCTTTCCTCTATTCCTCCGGGCACCAGCATAAAGCTCAGGTTCGCCTTTATGAGTGATAGTCAATATCCTTATGATGGAGAAGGTTTCTACTTGGATGATGTCAGGGTTGGACCAGCTGCGGCTTCTTCACCCGGTGATGTAAACTGCGATGGAAAGGTGGATTTAGCTGACCCGATTTTCGTGGCCAACTATCTGCTCAAGGGAGGACCGGCACCCGATCCTCTGGAATCCGCAGATGTGGACTGCGACACGAACATAAACATTGGAGACGTAATCTATCTGGCAAATTACCTTTTAAAAAGCGGTCCCCCACCCTGTCAGTAAATAAAAAGAATTGGATTGATATTAAAGCAGGTACCCTTACCCTGTTATTAAAAGAGAAAGTTTAATTTAAAAGCCTCGCAATGCGAGGCTTCTTTATTTTAAAAATAGTAAAAACTTGAGCGCCCACCTTAGGGGTAGGGTGGGCTACCTAAAAGAAAAATTAATACAATTTAATACGGTGCCTGCTGCTGGTACTGCCTTTCTCTGAAGTCCTCAATTTTAGCGTTCTCCTTAAGGTGGGTATACCACTGGGAGAAGACCTGATTCTGCTTCTGCATCAGAAGCTGGTTGGTCAGGGAATCCTTGACCGCGGAGAAATCCTCCTCGATTATTTCTTCTCTGGATACGAACTTCAATATGTAAGTTCCATTATCGGATTTAACCGGAGGCGAGATCTGCCCCTTCTGGGTCAGGGCAAAGGCTGCTCCTTTAAATTCCGGGGAATTTTTCACCTCAGCTAAATAATCATTGCGAGAGAACATCTCAGTTTGGGATGTTTCCTTTCCGAATTTCAAAGCAGTTTTCTCAAAGCTCTGTTCTGATTTCATCTCGTTATAGATTTTTTCTGCTTCCAGGTGAGCCAGATCACTTTTTTTCTGGTTAGTTAGTATATTTTTAATCCTTGCTTTTACCTCAACCAGGGGTGAAATCTTGCTTGGCTGTTTATTTACGAGCTTTAAGACAAAAAAATCATTTTCGCTTTCGTAGACCTCCGAGATTTCCTCCACCTCATTTTCAAAAGCAAAATCCAATGCCTGATCACTTATCCTGGCAAACTGTGGGATCAGACTGTTTCTATCAAAAAGATTAGTTGAACTTACCTCCAGGGAATCCTCCTCAGCCTGCTTCTCAAATCCCAATTCCCTTGCACCATCCAGAAAACTCTCAGCTTTTGCCCTGAGTATTTCTATGGTCTCCTCCGAGGGAACCACCTTTATCAGGATATGGCTGGCATGGACTTTTGTCTCTTCCTTTTCCTTCTTTTTCTCAATAACTTTAATAAGGTGCCATCCGTATTTGGTCTTGACCGGCTCGGATATCTCCCCCTCATCTAAGGAAAAAGCCACATCCTCAAAGGTTTTAACCATCTCCCCTTTTCCAAACCACCCTAAATCCCCGAAGTTCTCTGCAGAACCCAAATCCTGAGAATACTCCAGGGCAAGATCACCGAAATCCTCACCCTCATTCACCAGCTCTTTTATTTCCACAAGCTCTGTTTTAGCCTTAATATCATCATCGGAAGATGGCTTTTTCTCAAACTTCACATAAGCGAGCTGAGCTCTTTCCTCAAGCTGGAACTCCTCCTGATGAGACTGGTAGTAGTTTTCGATCTCGTCTTCTGTTACTTGGATATCCTGGGGTTTAAACTCGTCTGGCAAGACCTGGATATATTTTACCTGGACTTTCTCGTTGTCGGAAATATAATTTCTTTTTACCTCCTCATCGGTGATCCTGACCAGCCCGATGATCTGCTCCTGCAATTTGGTGACCTCCAGCTGGGGTCTGATCATAGCCTCTATTTGACCCCAGGGAATCCTGGGATCAGCCAGGGCTTGTAAATATTTCAAGCTGTCGAACTTACCCTCGGTCTGGAAGATCTCCGCTTGTCTCAGTTCGGCTGGAGGAAATCTTTTCAAAAACTCATAAAGTTCTTTTCCGCTGATCTCGATATTCCTTTTTTTGATCTCCTGATTAAGTAGAACCTGATAAACCATATTTTCCCAGGTATTGTCCCTTATCCTCTCAGCCAGGTTCTCGTCTATATCGTCATACTGTTCTCTTGCCATGGCCAGGTTTTGCTCGTACATCTGCATAAAGTTCTGCCATTGAATGTCCTGGCCGTTTATGGTAGCTACTACCCCCACCTTCCTTTTCCCGGCAGAAAATCTCATGCCCCAGGCAAAGACTATCGTTCCCACAAAAGCAGCTATCACGATCCAGAGTATGTGCCGGGTCAGCTTTCGCATTAAATTCATCATTTCGCATTTTCTCCTTTTTATTTTAACTTTTTGAAATCAATTTTAATATACGAAAAAAAATACCTTTCTCAAGGGGATTTTTACCGAAATCCCAATAAATAGTTTGACAAAAAATAAGCTGAAACTAATATTAGATTATGTTAAAAAAGATCCTGATTTTTCTTTTACTTATCATACTTCAAGCTTCAGGGAAAGATTCCTCAGATTATTTTTTCCCCTTGAAAGAATCGAAAAACCTCACCTCGGTTTTCGGTGACCACCGAAATTTCCACTTTCACTCGGGTATCGATATAAGCACTTTTGGTAAAACAGGTTATAAAGTATTTGCCTGCCAGTCCGGCTGGGTTTTCAGAATTTATTGTTCTTTCTGGGGATACGGAAAAGGACTTTATCTAAAACTGGATGATGGTAGATACGCTGTGTATGGACATCTGTCGAAATTCGCTCCCAAAATAGAAAAGTTGATAAGGGAGAAGCAGATTCAGAACAAAAGTTATAAGTTAAATCTTTTCCTGGAGGAAAACCGGATAAGGGTAGAGCGAGGTGAGATGGTGGGGTATTCGGGTGAAGCAGGAGCTGGTGCGCCTCATCTCCACTTCGAGCTCAGGGATAGCCAGAACCGCCCTTTGAATCCTTTGACCCACGGGATTTCAGTGCCCGACCGGAACTCCCCGGTTTTCAGAAAACTATTGATCAAACCTGAAGATAAAAACTCCTGTGTGGACGGTGAGAATAAAACGAAGATATACGATTTCGCATACGACCAAAAAAAGAATACATATTATTTGAAGCAAACTCCCACCATCTGGGGGAAGGTAGGGCTGGAGGTTTGCTGTTATGACAGGATGAACAAAAAGTATTTCGGAATACATAACCTTGAGGCTTATTTAGATGGAGAGCTTTTCTTTTCTGTTCAATACGATACCATAGATTTCGAGAGCTCCTGGATGGTGGAGCTGGATCGCGATTTCGAGCTCAGGAAAAAGAGAAATTTGAATTTCTACAAGCTATTTGTGGAATCCGGAAACAGTTTGAATCTCTATCAGACGAAATCCCCCCGGGATGGTTTGATAAATACTTCCCAGGTATTCGAAAGTCAAGGCCACCCAGAGCATAAAATCGAGATCTTAGCTTATGATGCCAGTGGAAACTCGCGCGGTGCGGAATTTTTCCTTTTGTTTAACCGGCGACCGGAGATTTTATCTTTGGTAAATTCAGAGTCTGATTACGGCACTAAAGTTGAGGGAATTTTAAAAGATGACAGCAATATTAAGTTTATAACCTTTGAGCAAAGCCCGGTTGAAAATATAGACTGGCTAAAAAAGGAGTTTGTTCACCAGAAGATTTTGACCAGCTTAAGTGATTCTCTTGCAAATTACAGTTTCATGTGGAAAAGCGAGGACAAGGACCCTTATCTGGTAAAAATTCAGGCTGAGGATGGGGATGGACTGAAGTCGGATTATAGATATTTATTAATCAATGGAGAAAGTGTCGAAAACCAAAATCCACAAGATATGACTGATTTTGATTTCAAGCATTCCTATAAGGATGGTTATCTGAATGTCGATTTATCTTTCAACAAAATCCTCCAAAAAGAGCCGGAGGTAAAGATAAAAAACGGGCTTTTCAATTTCGATCCCATATCTTTCGTGCAGAAGGATGAAAAATCCTACTCAGCCACTTTTCTTATGACAGAGACAAAATCGGAGGGGATTCTGCTTCTTATAGACGGGATGACAATTTACAAAGATATGATAAGTCTAACCAGACCAGTTCCTTTAGCTTTGGTTGTCCCTGATGGGGGGGGGAAGGCTTTTTCTCTGGACAGTATGGCTTCGATCAGGATTAGTCCGGGTTTGGTATACAAATCCATAAATTTAGAAATAGAGAAAAAGGACCCTCCTCAAAAAATCAAGCACAAGGTAATTGGAAGCCTATACTCTTTTGAGCCTGAGGATATTCCCTTTTCCGGATATGCAGATATTTCCCTTTTTTATGATGAAGAAGATACAAATCCTGATAAGCTTGCAATTTATGAATTGAACAGGGACAAATGGAGATTCGTGGGAAAGGAAAAAGATCAATTAATTAAAAAAGTAAGTGGCAAGGTTCGATATTTATCGGAGTATGCGCTTCTGGAGGATTCGAACCCACCAGAGATAAGGATTTTATATCCTCAAAATGGAAAAAGTACCAGAAGAAGAAAGCCAAATATAAAAGTCAAAATAAAAGATGACCTCTCCGGTTTTGGTTCAGAGGAGGATATCGAGGTTACACTGGATGGAGAGTGGATGATTCCGGAATATGATCCGGAGAAGACGATTTTGATTACCACACCGAACAATAATCTATCTTATGGATGGCATAATTTGAAGATAAGGGCAAGGGATAGGATGGGAAATTTGAATGTGGTGGAGGGTAGGTTTAAGGTAATAAAATAAACGTAAACTGGTATAAATTGAAAGTTATAAGAACAGCACCCCTGAAGCTAAAAGATACCCGGCGAAATAAGCACAGCCCTTTGGCGGGAGATTTCGCTTTACAGTAAAAGTAGTTGATAGTAACTTCTAAAAAAATAGATACTATATACTAGGCACTTTAAAGGAAACAATAGAGGAATAAGTATCTAACTATTTTTCTCAGCAAGGAGGTAAAGATAGCGGAGCCAAATTGTCCGGCATGTGGAAACACACAGTTTGCCACGAAACGTGTGGGTGTTCCACCAGGCTTTTATTTAGTGTACTGCACTAGCTGTGGCACTGTTGTAGGAGCTGTCACTTATTAGGAGTTTTCTAGGTTAAGTACGGCATAGTCTACTTGATAAAATAAAATCAGGGTGTGTACAAAACCTCCCCTTAATCCCCTCCTTGGGAAAGAGGGGAGAGGTTCCCTCTCCTTTTTAAGGAGAGGGTTAGGGTGAGGTTAAAAAGACAGTTCACCTGTGCCAAAAAGATAGTCGACCAACCCTTGTGGCATGGTTGACTTATATTACTCTATAGAACTAAATAGCGGATAGTAAATTACTTAACAAGTGAAATTTCCCACTTTGGATAAAGCGTGAGATTTTTTCCCCTTGACAAACTAATATTAATTAGGAAAATAATCATATGCTCCCTTTACGAGACGATATCCCATCATATAGAAAGCCGATTGTTACCAAAGGATTGATTGCTCTCAATGTTTTGGTTTTTCTTTATCAGTTAGCCCAGGGGCAGTATTTCAATCATTTCATATTTCAATATGGAGCAATTCCATACGAGATAGTTCATTTCGAGGAGCTAACGCCTGAGCTGCCAGCACCTATATATTTCACCCTCTTCTCCTCGATGTTCATGCACGGAGGGCTTTTTCATTTAGGTGGAAATATGTTATATTTGTGGATATTCGGAGACAACGTAGAGGATAAGTTAGGACATTTCAGATTTTTCTTTTTCTATATTCTCTCAGGATTGGCAGCCAGTTTAACCCACATTATAATCTCCCCCAATTCCCAGATTCCCATGGTGGGTGCCTCCGGAGCGATAGCAGGGGTTTTGGGAGCTTATTTTTTAAGATTCCCCAACTCCAGGATCTGGACTCTGATCTTTTTCGGATTTTTTATCAGGATGGTCAGGGTGCCTGCCCTTTTCGTTTTGGGATTCTGGTTTATACTCCAGCTGCTTTACGGACTTCCATCTATAGGCTCTCAGGGAGGAGGAGTAGCCTGGTTCGCTCACATCGGTGGGTTTTTAGCTGGAATGCTTCTTTTTAAGATGATGAGGAAATACCCTTAAACTCAGATTTGTAGATTTGGGTAAGGAGAAAGAGGATTCCAAAAAATTAATATTTTTAAAGTGTAACTCAAAGCTTATTCTTAGATGGTCACCGATAAAAAACCCCGCTGCGAATTTTGCGGAAAAAGATTCAGAAGGGGTAAAACCAGGTATCGGGTTAAACTTGAGATGATCTCCGATTTTGATGGATATTTAGAGGATTTATCAGAAAAGCCTGTTGATTTCATGGAAAAAAGAATCAAAAAGATTATCGAGGATACCAAGGATTTAACGGAAAAAGAAATCGAGGAACAGATATATCTTAAACGAGAATTTTTAGTTTGCATTGGTTGCAGGGAAAAGTTTCTTTTAATTTTAGAAAAACTCAAAGAAAGATAGATAAATTTGTTTTTTTGCAAAATAACATTACATTAATAGAAAGCACTTTCTATAAAACGGAAAAAAATGTCACCACCTGACAGGGGTTTTTGAGACAAGGGTTTTCGAGATTTTGGAGGATGAGATAACTTCACCTATTAACATTAATTTGAAGGTGTATAATATGAAGGTATTTAGATTAAATGTGAAATTATTAACCACAATCTTTGTTTTTATCCTTGGCTTGACTTACACAGGGTTGAAAGCTAAAGATAATGAACCGATATCGCTCAGCGAATCGATTGGAACCGAAATCGATTCTTCTGAAAAAAAGACTTATCACCTTTTCCCGGATATAAAGAACTTCCAGAAAGGGGAGATCGTAAGATTATCAGAATCGAAATTCAGGCTGGATTATACCTGGGAGGATTTTGAAGGAACTCATAACAGGTCGAGAAAGATCTCAAAAGAGGCGGTTGATCTTACTCGATCCCACGTAGAGTTAACCGAAAATTACCTGGTTCTTTCGAAATCCGAAGGGGTGGATTCAGATGTCGAGGCAAATCTCATGTACCGACTTGCGCTTAAGTACGCTTCTGAGGCACGATACGATCTGAGTTCTGTTATTATTTCTGATCTTGTTAAAAGCTACCCAGAATCACCTCAGACAATCGAGGCTAAGAAATTCAGGTCAGATATCTTCAGACTCTTAAAAACAAAGAAAGCCTTGATTTTCAAAGGAGCCCTTTTGGATCAATCTGGCAGAACCGAGCTTTTGGTTTTCTCAGGCTATTATGGAGTGTGGCTGGGAATTGCTACCCCTGTTTGGCTGGAAGCCGAATCAGCCGAAGCTTACGGTTTGGGCCTCATTTTGGGCGGTCCGGTTAGCCTGGCAATAGCCCATCAATTGACCAGAGATGCCAACGTCACAGAAGGGAAAGCCACCATGATCTCCTTAGGAGGGCATCTGGGAACATGGCAGGGGATAGGATGGAGTGCTATGGGTGATATGGATGCGAATGATGTCGTCGGTGTAGGAGAGATATGTGGTTTGGTCGGAATCGGGGCTGCCACCTTTCTTGCCAACCAAATAGATTTCTCAGAGGGACATGCATCCCTGACCAGTTCGGGTTTAGAGTGGGGTGCCTGGTTCGGATTGGTCCTTGCTGCAGTTGCTGATCATGAGGGTGATGAACTTTTAAGGGACATGCTTTTGGGGAGCGATATCGCCATCCTGGGAACTGGAATTGCAACCAAGAACGTGAAGATGAGCGAAACCAGGGTCAGGTTGATAAATCTAGGCGGGGTTATCGGTACAGTTTTTGGTTTAGGTATCGATCTTTTAGGCCAGGTTGACGAATCCTCGACTGCTTTGGCAATTGCCGGAGCTGGAAGCGTAGCAGGTTTGGCAGCCGCCACCAACTTTACTAAAAATTATGATAAAGGAAAAGAACTGTCCCGATCGAATCTCCAATTCCCCACATTGGCCTTTTATCAAAATCCTCAAAATCAAAAAGAAATAGTTCCAACAGTTGGTTTTCAACTCAATTTCTGAGTCTCTTCTGAGGAATAAAATACCAAAAAGACAATAGTAGCATTGTTCACCAGGGATTATTTGTCTTTAAACTGCAAATAAAAAAAATTTCTTATTGCTTTTTGACAAAGATTTTGATAAAATGAGATTGATCTTTGAAAAGGAATCAAGATGAAACGCGCTGATTTTGTCCACCTGCATAATCATACCCAGTACAGCCTTCTGGATGGGGCTTTGAAGATAGACGATTTCATTCAAAAAGCCAAAGAATACAGGATGCCCGCCCTGGCAATTACCGATCACGGAAATATGTTCGGGACAATAGAGTTTTACAAGAAGGCTTTAGCTGCAGGCATTAAACCGATAATCGGTTCGGAAGTTTATCTGGCACCAACAAAAAGAACCAAAAAACAGCCACAAAGAGGGCTTCCGGATACCAATTTTCATCTGATACTTCTGGTCAAAAACCAGACCGGATACAAAAATCTCATAAAGCTATCCACTGCTGGCTATTTGGAGGGCTTTTATCATAAGCCCAGGATCGATAAAGATATTCTCGGAAAGCACTCCGAGGGCTTAATCGGGCTTTCCAGCTGCTTAAAAGGAGAGATTCCCTGGCTTTTGTCAAATGACAAACATAAGAAAGCAAAAGAGACAGCTTTAGATTATCTGAGGATTTTCGGAGAAAAAAACTTCTATCTGGAGCTTCAGGATCACGGAACCGAGGAGGAGAAAAAAGCCAAAAAGCTGCTTTTAGAGCTATCTGGTGAAACCAAAATACCGGTTGTTTGCACCAATGACTGCCATTATCTCAACAGGGAGGATTCCGAGGCACACGATGCGCTGCTCTGCATCCAGACCGGAAAGATGATCGCTGACTCCGACAGGTTGAGGTTCGGGACAGACCAGCTCTATTTCAAATCTCCGGAGGAGATGAAAAAGCTTTTCGAGGGTATTCCCCAGGCAGTGGAGAACACCATAAGGATAGCGGAGGAATGCAATCTTCAGCTGGAGTTCGGAAAATTCCACCTCCCCCACCTTCCGGTTCCTCAAGGTTATGCTGATCTGGACTTTTATCTGGAGTACCTGGCTCAAAAAGGACTGGCTTCGAAATATTCCAAGGTTACTCCCGGTCTGGAGGAGAGGTTAGAATACGAGCTGAAGATAATAAAGCAGATGGGCTATGCCGGGTATTTTTTGATCGTGAAGGATTTCATCGATTATGCAAAATCCAGGGGTATTCCGGTGGGACCGGGTAGGGGCTCAGCTGCATCCAGTCTGGTTTCCTATTCTCTGGGCATCACCAATATCGATCCTATAAAATACGGGCTTTTGTTCGAAAGATTCTTAAATCCGGAAAGAATCTCTTTGCCCGACATAGACATAGATTTTTCCGATCAGGGTAGGGATAACATAATTAAATACGTCATAAACAAATACGGTAAAGACAATGTTGCCCAGATAATAACCTTTGGAAGAATGGCAGCCCGGGCTGTGGTAAGGGACGTTGGCAGGGTTTTAGGATTGCCCTATTCCGAGGTGGACAAAATCGCTAAAAAGATCCCCTGGGAGCCGGATATGACACTGGATCGGGCTCTGGACCTTCAGTCCGAGCTAAAGGAGCTTTATCAGAACGATCCCCAGATAAAGAAGCTGATAGACTTTTCCAGGACCTTAGAGGGTCTTTCCCGCCATGCCTCAACCCATGCGGCTGGGGTGGTAATAGCTCCAACTAAGTTAACCGAATTTCTACCCCTGTACAAATCCAACCGGGATGAGATCACCACCCAGTACGATATGAAAGGAATAGAGGAGATCGGGCTTTTGAAGATGGACTTTTTGGGATTAAGAACCCTGACGGTTATCGATGAAACCCAGAAGATGCTGAGTGAAAAAAGAAATACACTTCTTGAAATAGATAAAATACCTCTGGACGATAAAAGGGTTTTCCAGCTTTTCTCCAACGGCGAGACCGTGGGTATATTCCAGTTCGAATCGTCGGGAATGAGGGATTATCTGAAAAAGCTCAAGCCCGAAAGCCTGGAGGATCTGACTGCGATGAACGCGCTTTACCGCCCCGGTCCTCTGGACAGTTTGATGATCGACGAGTACATTGAAAGAAAACATGGCAAAAAGCACGTGAAGTATGAGCATCCCCTTCTGGAGCCCATTTTAAAGGAGACCTATGGGGTTATAGTTTATCAGGAGCAGGTTTTAAAGGTCGCCTCGGATTTAGCCGGGTACAGTCTGGGCAAAGCCGACATTCTGAGAAAGGCAATGGGCAAGAAAAAAACGGAGATGATGGCCCAACAGAAAGAGGAGTTTTTAAAGGGTGCAAAAAAGACCGGGATTAAAGAGAAAACAGCAGAGAAGATCTTTGAGCTGATCTCCCGCTTTGCCCGCTACGGTTTCAACAAAGCTCATTCGGTGGGATACGCATATTTGGCTTACCAGACAGCCTATCTCAAGGCTCATTTTCCGGTTGAGTTTTTGGCTGCCACCATGTCATCGGAGATGGGCAACTCCTCCCGGATAGTCATTTTAATGGAAGAATGCAGGAGGATGGGTATAGAGATCCTGCCCCCGGACGTAAACGAGAGCGTGGGCAAATTCACCGTGGCTAAGGATAAAATCAGGTTCGGGCTTGCCGCGGTAAAAAACGTAGGGGATAATGCCATCAAATCGATAATCTCCGCAAGGGAAAATTTTGACAAGTTCGAATCTCTTTTCGAATTCTGCGAAAGGGTTGACCTCCGGGTGGTAAATAAAAAGGCTCTGGAGAGTCTGATTTTAGCAGGTGCTTTCGATTCCGTAAACAAACACCGGGCCCAGCTTGTATCCTCGGTTGATCTGGCAATTCAGTATGCTCAGGGAGTTCAGAGGGATAAAAGAATGGGACAGACCTCCCTTTTTGACAATAATTTAGGTTCGGCGGTCTCACAAAAAGAACCAGAACTTCCGGATGTTCCCAGATGGCACCTCTCCGAGATCTTATCCAAGGAAAAGGAGATTTTAGGACTTTACGTATCCGGGCATCCTCTGGCAAAATACTCAGAGGAGCTGAAATCGTTTACCACTCACACCTCCGAATCTCTGGAGAACCTTCCTGATAATCAGGAGCTGGTCTCCGGGGGAATAATAACCAGCGTGAAAACCACGGTGGATAAGAAGGGGAATCTTATGGCTTTCTTTACCCTGGAGGATTTCTTGGGACAGGTGGAGGTTTTGACTTTTTCGGACTGTTACAAGAACAAAAACCCACTGATTAAACCTGACCAGATGGTCCTGGTAAAGGGAAGGACCTCCACCAAGGAAAGCGAAAAGCCAAAGATAATAGCCAGGGATATCATTCCTTTGAATCTGGCATATCAGAAGATGAAAGGCTTTTTACATTTAGTTCTGGAGAAAAGCAACTGCGGAAATCATCTGGTCTCCGAAATCAAAGATATCTTGTCCTCCTATCCCGGCAAATCGGATGTTTTCCTTCACATAAAAACGGAAGATGAGAACCTGAGGATGAGGATAAAAAATGTTCGGATTAACCATTCCAAGGAGCTTCTGGGGAAATTAAAAGATATTTTGGGGAATGATAACGTGTACATTCATATGAATGTTTAGGATGATCTTTAGATTTATAACTTCCATAAGACAAAAATTTTAAAATCATCTCTATTTTTGAATTTTTCTTTTCATGAAAACAGATAAGCATTAGCCAAGAAAATAAAAGCATGGTTTTTCTTGACAAAGGTTCAAATATTTTTATATTCTTTTCGATAATATTATTACAAATTCCCGAGTAGCTCAGTCGGTAGAGCAGGTGGCTGTTAACCACCTTGTCGCTGGTTCGAGTCCGGCCTCGGGAGTT
>LJUW01000032.1 GCA_001304315.1 candidate division Zixibacteria bacterium SM23_73_2
ATCCATCCATAGACCCTGCACAAATCCGGTGCGGGAGGAGAACCGGGATCAAATTGTGCTCCGTAATAGGTAGTATCCTTATCTCCGAATACTTTCAAAGTCTCAGGAACGGTGAAAGACCATCCCGGCTTGTATAATCTGACCAGTAAGGTATCGTTATCCAAAGCAAAGGTCGCCTCTCCAGAAGCATCGGTGGTTAAAAGTCCTAAAGTGGAGGTCTGGGATAGATTCAATACCTGGACCTGGGCTCCCACGATCTCTGCCGAGTCAGATGATTGCAGCACTTTTATTGAAGCTTGATTCGCTCCGGAACCGGACCCTGAGGTCAGTGTTCTAGTTGACCAGCTCCAGATATGTGATGCTGTGGTATCGGGATCGGTATTGACCGCGTGGACCTTGGGGATGGTATCCTTTAAGTCAATCTCTCCCTGATATTCCCAGATCTGTTGAGCAGTAGCTCCTCCACCTGCTTTGTGTACCAGATATTCACCCATTGTTCCACAACTGTCCTGGTACTCCGTTGTATCCTTCAGCCAAAAAGTATCAGCCATATAAGGCAGATCCGAGTGGGTCAACCAGTCCCCGGTCTGGGGGGTCGATTTCACATTATCGGACCCGTCAAATTTAAGCTTGTCGGTCTGGTTTTTAATATCCGTGATATCGGAGTTAGAATTTATATTCACATTATTGGTAATAGCAGTAACCACCGGGATCACAGCTCCGGTATGAGTGCCAGAAGCTAAGGTAACCTTGTCTGTGGTATGATCAAAAGTGGACAAACCAGACTTAAGACCACCCCTCTCCACTATCAGGGAATCGTTCCCCTCAAAAGTCAGTTTGTCGGTTTTGTTCTTAATGGCTGTTATATCCGAGTTGGAATTGATGTTTACGGCGTTGACTACCGTGGTGCACGATCCCACATTCCCACCGTTCACTCCGACTGGATTGGTGACATCGGTAACTGTGGGAATGGTTGCGCCTGAGTGAGTGATTCCGGCAAGTTCCACTTTGGTGGAATCCAATCCTCCCTTGACCACAACGTAGTTATGACATCTCTTAAATGCCTTCTGGTCGATATGCCATTCGATCTCCACCGAATATTGTCCGTAATGGGTGCCGTCAAAAGCTCTCTTGGGTATCGAATAATAGCCAGTGCGAACTTTGTTGGTGGAGGAGGTGCCAAAAGTGGAGTCGACCAGAAAGCTGTGATAGAATCGTCGAACCAAATAGGTGTCACAATCGGATGCAAAGCCCAGGGTATCAAAGGTGGTGAAGTCAATCCAGATAGTATCCCGATCAAAGGTCCCATCTCCGAAGACAGGAGCAGCTTCAGATATTCCGGTAAAAATAAGCAAGCAAAAAAATACCGTTAAAACGATCTTTTTCATGATTATCTCCCAAAAGTTGTTTTATCCTTCTTAACCTCTGTCGATTTATCCCCTCCGTGGGAGTATGCCAATACACGCAAACGTAAGCCCAAGAGGTATAAACGTAATAGGAGGTTCCAGTGGAATAGGACTTTTTAACCGCAATCACCAGGCTATCTAAATTATCCCTGGTCCAACTTCTACTGCCGGGAGCGGAAAGCTTTTGATAAAAGGTGCTCCAGTTTGAATTTTTTCGCTGGATGCCCCAGGTATAATCCGATCCAATCTTCAAACCTGCGGTTCTTCCCTGGAGATCTAAATTTCCATCAAGGTCGCACTTGCCCCTCTCGTAAAGTATGACTGAATCTATAACAGCGCCTGGGGGAATCGTGCCGGTTACATTTTCGGTATCCCACTCTTCCTTTTGGTTTAAAGTTTGCTCTTTTACATAATCTCCATCATCCGCGGTTGTTTCATCCACCCGATGAACATGTGCCCAGGTAACGGTCAGCCAGGGACTGTAATATTGCATATAATCCCAGGTATAAAAGCCCAAATAGCCCCCGCCGGAAAGACCATCGAAAATGAAAACGATGTCGTTCCCAGTACCCCAACCGGTTCGATCGATCACCTCCTGAACTATGGAGATCAAGTCCGGAGTATCCTTAATCCCACTTCCTATATCAGTTTCAGTCCAATTGACATAATTGGCTGTCCTGGTTCGGTTGCTGATGTTATAATTATCAGTGGAAAAAGTCGATGCGTCGTCTGCATCTTCGCAGTAAATATCAAGGTTGGGGTCATCCTCATTTGGATAAACCCTCAGGGTCAGCTTTGCCGAGGTTATGCTGTCTTTTTGGTTAATGGCAATACCCGTGTATCTCATGCCTCCCCACTTGTAACCACCATCCATATCGATAAAGGTCTCGTCAATCGTGGTCTGTCCGGACTGATATTCCTCTGCATCGTCTGAGGAAGCTTGAATCTTTTGGTCTTCTATTGTGGGATTGGGAGTCCATTCATTTGTCCCCTTATCCCCCTTGGGACGTATGATCACCGATTCAGCAAAGGAGGTGCTGTACAAATTCAAAGTTAGAAATGCAAAAAGGGGAATTAATCTTGAAAACAATTTTAAATTTTTCATTTTTAATTTTAAATTTTGTTCATTTTTCAATTTTCCCCAGCTCCTCCTTTCTTATCCTTTCAATCAGTTCCCAGAAAATCTTCTCCGCCTCAGAGGTTCTCTTCAGCTTTTCTTTCAACTGTATTGCTTTAATCGCATCCGAGACCGTCGGCTTGTAATCCTTATTGTTGAGTTTCTTCAGCAGTTTTTTGATCAGCTCCTCCAGGAAATCCTCCTCGGAGACAGCTTTCTTTTTTTTCCTGGTTGTCTTTTTTTTCATAACCGGGATCTTTTTCTATGAATTCTTCGGATAGATGTAACCTAACCCATCTCCACGATTAAAAGGTCCACCAAGCCGTTCTCCTCAGCTCCTTTTTTCCTTGAAATCTTAAAACCGGATTCCGTCTCTGAACCCAGAACAAAGCAGAAGGGCTCTTTTCTGGGAAGGACGACCACCTTTGGATGATCGATCGTAGCCGGGAGCTGATTTCCCTTGAAATCGTAAAGCGAAGAAAAGTTTACCTCCTGTGCTTCCCCGCCCAAAAAGGAATTGTTAAAAACGATTCTTTTATCCGGCGAATCAAGTTGAGTATAGAGAAAAAGAAAATCATCTCCGTACCCCTCACCCCAAACCACGAAATTCCGAACCAGCCACATCCTCCTTCCCCGGAGATAATCCAAAGTTAAGTTAGCCATGAAAATCCTCTCAATTTTTACTCCTCACCCCTTGGGGTGATGTAAATCCACCAATTTTTTTTGCGAAGTCGCTTAAGATCAAAAAAGCCTGTTTCCTGTACGAATCCGATAACCTCTCCCAGGCATTGGACAAGAAATTCGCCTGGTTTCCGGATAAAAGAATCCCGCTTTGAGCTTGATTGGACTTGACGTTACAGACGATCGATACCACCAGATAAGTCTCAGCAGTAACCAATCCCTGGTCAGCGGAATTATGATAGGTGGTATCGATGAATTTCAATACCCTCTCATTAGCCTCACCAATAGCATTTTCAACCACCTCATCCCCAAGGGAACCGAATTCTATCTGGTAATCCAGAATAACCCATTGACCATCCTCGATAACGCCGGATCCCGCCCTTTTTACCTCTCCCTTGGTATAATTGATTTTGTAATCTGCGTCCCTTTGATACACCCGGTAAAAAAAGTACCAGACCACCACACTTTTTCCATCCGGTATAGCTCCCGACTCTATTCTGCTGATTCTGCCCCGGATAAAATCAACCGAATAATCCACGTTCTCGGTATAGATTTGACCCAGGGAAGAATCGGATGCCACAACCACCGAATCCCGGATAAGCTCCGAATGGGAAAGATAAGCGGTGTTGTCAGACTCAAAGTTGATCTTTTCCCTGGTGGGCGAGAAGCTCTCCTTCCCCTTGACCTTCTCCGAACCGCTCTTTAAATTAGCATGAGGAAGCTTGAGAAATTCATCGCCTGAAAGCTGAAAGGACAAATCTTTTATCAGGTCGCCTCCCAGATGGTTTTCGATGATATGCTTTTTGACCAGGGCTATGTTGGTAAATGCCATTTTTTCTCCTCAATACTTTTAGATCACATTTACATGTTTTCCCTGGGGCACGCAGGTGATCTGCGATCCCACAGGAGCGGTAGTAAAAGTGGTCTTCACCTTGATTCTTATCCAGAACTTGTTCTTCTGGTAAACATCGCACCTCTGCCAATCTGATGGGCAGGATAAAAGATCCACCCACAATAGCAAGATACTCTGCCCGGAATCAAGATGATAGGAGCCGGAGTATGGAACAAAAACACTCCACCCTTCCCCACCCCAGTATTCCCAGCTTACCTCACCCCCTATCCCGGATGTGGACAGGATCATGTTAATCAGATTGAACTTAAAGTCCGAGCCCAAATACAAACAATCGTCTATATCCTTGACCAAGGCGCTGGATTCGGGATGGAACACATCAGCAGAGGTGGTGTCCTCAGCCTCAGAGGTTCTTTCATGATATTCCTCTGAGGCAGACTCATCATAACAGAATACCCGGTCAAATGGCTTTGCCCCGGAGATCAAAGGAATCGGATCTTGGAATGAACCGCCCTCCAGCCGGGTATAGAACATCTGATTCTGTTTTTCCCCGATGTTTCTACCATAGAACAGGTAGGGCACCTCTTCCAGAAACTTAAGAGTGGGACTCACCGGTAAAGCCCAGTCAGCGGTGAATAATCCGCTCCAGCTGTTTCCATCGTATTCCTTGTAAAGAAGAGAGGCTGCTCCGGGAAAAACTATTCCGATCCTTTTATCCGCAGATACGGAGGCATAGAAATCGGAATCGATATCAGAACTGGAATAGACCTCCTCCTCGGATTCCCAGATACTCTCGGAGAGCTCGATTTTTCTGTAAGCCAGTTTCGTACCTCCATCCGAGTAAAAACAAAATATGTGAGGGGATAAAAAGACCAGCTGGGAGAAGCAGGAGGTTTCTCCGTTGGTCAGGGATGTACCTGGATCGTTTTGACCCAGTCCCCAGGTGACTCCATCGTCAACTGAATTTTTCACCTGCACATAATACCGGTAAGCTGAGGAATCATAAAAGGACCAGGATACCCACAACCTTCCCGTACTATCCTTTAGGATTCCGGGATAGTAATTCGTCTCTACCCCGCATATGGTTTGTACCGAGCTTGGTGACCAGGTTCCAGCGTTAAAGGATAATTTTAAAAATCCTAAGCTGAAATCGTCCTTTTGGGTGTAAACCACATATAGATTTCCATCCTCATCCATAAAGCCTGTACATGGATAATCCGCAGAATCGCTGATTAAGTTTTCCGGATCGGACCAGAAAAGATAAGGAGGATCAGCCCAACGAAAAACCAGGTTTTCAGGACCCTTAGGGTACAGAGCCAAAACCCTGTTTTTGTATTGACCGGAGCCTACCTTAAACAGCTTACCCTGGGGCTGGATTCCCGTACCATAAAAGGAACTGGATGTGTCGATGAGCTTCTCCATAATCTACTTGTCCCTGGATCTTCTGGAAACCTCAGTTAAAAGACCCTCTTTTATCTTGGCTTGAACAAATGAGGTCATGTTCACCTCGGTCGGCGATCCTTCTCCCTTTCCTTTTCTTCTCAAAAGACCCTGCTCAGGATCGAAAAGGACGAAATCGTATTTTTGCGAAAACTTCACCAATATCTTAGACATCTACTCCTCCTTCAGCGTGGCTCCGTTTTGCACAAAGCCACGCTTTTTCTCAGTTAACCTGCCCTTCATGACCACACCGAATCCAAAACCAGGGAGGCATCCTTTATCACCTTGGCATAAGCCACCGATTCGGAGATAACCGCTTCCTCCAGCTTCTGCTGGATGACCTTGTCATACTCCACCATAAGCGGAGAGGAAACCACCTCCTCAATGGCGAATCGATTATCCAATCCTATGATCAGATCCGAGGGTACATCATCACAACGAATCAAAGTTGATCCTAAAGGAGATACAAGCTCTCCGGTCTTCTGAAACTTAAAACCAGCCATAGGATCTTTGAACTCCTCCATGTTCAGAATGGTGTTGATCTTATCCTTATGAACAAGGATGATGTTCATCTCAAAGGGGAAAAACTCGTTGTAAAGCCCGACCAGATCGGAATAGGTAAAGTTTCCCGAGGTCTCGGTATTGACAACCCTGGCTGGATTCTGGTTCCCGTCTCCGTTGATCATGGTATCCACAACCAGAGCCATCTTATCGGCTTGAAGCCGGAACCCGATGTACCACAGCAAAACCTTGAACTGAGTGGTGCTTTTGGATCTCAGCGCCTTATATGAGGTTTTGAGAGTTACTCCGTAATCCGGAACAGTTATGGTATGAACCTGCTCTCCCACGGTGATGGTCGGTATCTCAGCGAAATCGCCCACTGGACGCAGGGAAAGTTTATTATCGGTTGGGGTAACATCGACATGGAAAGGGGTGTATCGGGAGTTGGAGATCTGGTTGGAGCTTGACACGATCCTCTCCAGCTCCGGCCTCATCCTCTGCCCCCTCTTTATCTCCCTCATCATGAACTCAGGGAGAAGGGCAGGAGCTCCTTTGTAGAAAAGCTCCACTGTTATCGCATTCCTACCGTTTACCTTTATACCATGAACCGCAAGCTGCCTCTCAAAAGCATCCAGGGGCGATCCAACATCAGAGGGATCGTAATCCTCGGTCTCCAGAAGCTCGGATAAACTCAAACCGTTTTTCTGAGCCTCCAGGAAGGTATCCCGGGTCACCTTTACCTCCTTTGCCCGGGACAGATCCACATTCCCCGAGATGGGCTTCTCCCTTGAGGCCAGCTCCACAAGCCTTTGAAATTCGGGCGAGTTCTCGTTGAAAAATCTATCCTCTATCATCTTTTCTCCTTTTAGAAAATGTTAAACAGTCATGGTGCAAGAGGAGGTTCCGCTGACAGCGATCACCATACCCCGGGCAAGGTTACCACCAGCAGGGTCGTATCCTGTCAATGCTGGAGCCTTCTTAACCGTCCCATTCGCACCTCCCACTACTCGGTCCCCCACCTCCGGATAGGTCGAACTTATAGGAACGGTCAGCACCCCTTTGATCTGAACCGTAGCTACCCTCTTTCCCGCATCAGCATCGGTTAGGGACAAATCCACCAGCTTTCCCAAAAACACCGAACCATCGGTGGTTGGTCCTACCTGATTGTTACCGATTATCTTCACCGCCTTGCCGATATCCTCGTCTTTCAGATCATCCACCCCGCCGGTCTGCTTGATCTCAAAGCTGGCGTATACTGCGCCCAATCCCTCTAAATCCTGTTCTCTTATTGTCATCAATTTCTCCTTTCGCCTTATAAAAAATTAAAATGTCTTTTAAGACAGCGATTCCGGGTGATTAAACCCTCTTTTTATGATTGATAACCATCACCTACTTTGAATTCCCTTATCCTGGATTCGAAGATGTCCTTTCTCTCAGCCACCCTTGAAACCGGTTTGGAAGGAAAAGCATTATCGAACTCGTTTTTGACCTTTTTTCTCAAAAGCACCAGATCGTCGAAATCCAAATTCTTCGAGCTTAAAAGCTTTTCCACCATACTCAAAGGAAAGTTTTCACCTCTGGCACATGAAAGGAAATTCGCCATCCTTTTTATCTCCGATTTAAAATCGGAAAGAAGCTTTTCGCACAGGGTTTTCGTTTTCTCAAATTGAACTAAACAAGAAGCTGACTCCTCAAGGCTTTGCCTCAAAGAGTCGAACTCGATCTCCTCAACGCTTTCATCGCCTATGAGTTTTGCGAAATCATTTAACTTTCTGGCTAATTCTATCTCTTTCATATCACTCCTCATAAGAAATTTTATTTTTTGATCTTGAACTTATATTCTATCCTGGTCAATCTCTTATCCATCTGATCTTTGAACTGATAAAACTCATCTTTGGTCAGAAGCTTCTCGTTTAAAAGTATCTCAATTTTGGAAAGCTTCTTATCCAGTTGATTCACAATCTCAGATTCAGCTTTCTTTGCCAGGTCCAGTTTTATTCCGAAAATCGCAGTATGATATGCGGTTATTATCCCAAAAGCGGTTACAAAAAAAGCAAAAAGAAACTGAAACAGATTTGCCTTTGAAAATAGTTTATTATTATTTGCAGTCATGAATATTACCTTTCAATCTCTCTTTTTCCAGAAAAGCCACCTGAGACTTCCATTAAGCCTTACCTTTCTGATCAGATACACCCCATCTAAAGTTTCTCCAACTATCCTGAAGCTGAAGAAATCCTTTTCCTCCTTTAGAATTTCATATTCCCCTTGATCTGAAATCTTAATATGAGCGACCGAATCTCGGTTTGAATTTCCCTTGTAATCCTCAGGTCGAATTTCTCTTTCGAAATCCACCCATTTCAAATCTTGCTCATCTTTCCAATCGCACAAAAACCTTTTCCCTCTTTCCAGTTCAGATAAATTCAGTTTAAACAGGGTCAAACCAGCTGCTATCTCCTTTTTTTCAAACCTGAGATGGTGATGTTTGGATTCCTCCCAGAAGTGCTCCTGGAGTACAAACCTTTCTTTTTTCTTTCTTTCAAATCTCAGATCCCTCTCCCTGATCATCCTGTGTAAAATCGAAACAGGGTCAGGCTCCTTCTTATCCACCCTCTTGTCCAGAACCTTAGGAGCATGCCAGCTGAATCCGTCATTTTCTTTATCCAGATAATCTATCTGGACCCTCAGGATGTCCCCGGGATTTGCCTGAATGTTGGTGGAATATGTGCTGCCTAGAATCAAGGGTTTTTTTTCTGATCCAACTGCACAAAGGTAATTGAATGTGCCTCCCTTGTTCCTCATAGCCCGGGTAACCAAAACATCAAGCTGAAGACCTCTTTTCCATTTGTACCAGTCTTTTGAGTCAAAATATCCCGAGTTAGATTCTTTTATAAGTGCCCCTTCAGAAGTGGAAACTTTCTCTACAACATCTGTGATTTTATCACCGGATACCTTCTCAAATCTCACTGCATTAAAAAATTCATTCTCCGAAAAACTATCTTCTAAGATCTTTTTTCTCTGAGCCAAGGGGATTTTGGTCAGATCCCTTCCGTTCAAAAAGAGAATATCAAAAACCTTGTATTTGAAATGGGAGTCAAAAAGAAAATCATTTTTCTGCACAAACTCAAACACATCTCTGTAGGAAAGCCTGGTCTTCCCCCTGTATCTGACTAATTCACCGTCGAGGATAAAAGAGCGGTTTTGGGATTGCAAAAAATGCTTGATCAAATCAGCAAATTTGTTCTTAATGGATTCACCATTGTCGGTAAATATTTCTATTTTCTCTTCTTTTCTATGAATCTGGCATCTTACCCCATCGTATTTTGGTTCAACTATAAACTCACCGGATGAAAAGTTTAAATCATCCAAAAAGAAAAACTCATTTGAGACCTTCTCCGACTTAAAAGGCTTTGTGGGCGGAATAAAAATCAAAGGTGAAACCGCGTCTTCCTCTTTTGGTTTTTTGGATGTTTCCGATTCATCCGGGATGAAATTGACTTTATCCTGATAGCTGGCTGGCAGAAGGGATATTATCTTCTCCCTAAGCTCGGGTTTACAGATTATATCAACCTTATGATCCGAGTATCCTTTATCCTTAATGCTGCCAGCCAGCCTAACCTGATTTTTCAATCCCATCTTTTTCAACGATCCCTCTACTACCTCACGGTATAATCTTTTCAACCCGCATAAATCCTCTTTGCACTCGTGCTTCTGATAAATAAGCTCCCTGGTTAACGAGGTATTGGGCACAGCACCTCGATACACCAGGGAGGTCTCCAGCACCTTTTTTATTTTTCTGTAGTTAAAGTAAGCTTGAGTAACGCGACCATTTTGGGGATAGGTTTTAAAAGGAATGTGCTCACAATACCTCATATCCTGACCGCAGATAGAACACTCCGGAAATTCAAATAAAAATCCCAGAGAACACTCCTTGTAGATCCCGTGGTCGATGTTCTCCTTCAAGGAAACAGCCCCCTCAGAGGATTTCAGCCAGTAAAACCACACCTTAATCCAACTGTGCCCCTCCTTGGAAATCAGATCAGCCTTGAAATTCCTTGCTATGGGGAGCTTATCCTTTTTGTGCCCCACCAGAACCGGGGAATCGACCAGAAGGTAAACTAAGTTTTCGTGCTCATCCGAGGGAAAACATCCACCATATGAATTAACCTCATCCGACACCAAAAACATCGCTCGTACAAAAATCTGATCCTTTTTGATTGGTACCAGAGGCTTAATCTTCGAGTTTATCAAAAAAACCAGATCATCAGAGACAACTTCTTTTTCCTCAGTTAATCTTCCCTCTAAATTTCCTAATAACTCCTCTAACATCTAATTTTTAACTCACTTTTTTATTGTGAATGGATCAAGCCTTCAAATAGCTTATTTTGAAAAACATTGGCATATCTGAGTTTCAACTCTCACATCTCTTCTTTCTGCTTACTGGATACTGTCTACTTATCATCTTCTTATCACTCTCACTTCCCCTTTCTATATCCTATTAACCATCCTTTATGTAGTGATTCTGCATAAATAGTAATAAGTGTGCAAGAGGTTGCATAACCTGTATTTAGTGATTTAAAATGGAGGTTTTAAGTGTATGGATTTGAATAAATTAAAATATTAGCCTTTGGCACGGAAGTTGCAGATTCTTGAAGTAGATGAAAGATTTAATAACTTTTAACAGGTTATAAAGATGAGAAATCAGATATCGAAAAATGTTGTTTTTACATTGATCATCATAATCGTGACTCTGTTTATTCTTTTAACCTTTGATAACGCTTTGGGCAAAGATGCCATTCGAAGCATCTTGACGATAACTTGCTTCTTTCTGTAGGAAAAGCCCAACTCCAAAAGCTTTTCCTGAAACTCAAAGCCCCTGTGTCTTATAATGCTCCCCTAAAACCCCGCCTTTTGGCGGGGTTGCCCTCTTTTATATCGGATTTCACAGCTGAAGTGTCATCAAACTGTTTACTGTTTACTGTTTACTATTTACTGTTTACTGCCTATTGACAACTCCACCTTCTCAAATCCATCATTAATCGTGAACGCATTTACCCACCCTATGCATCACCTTTCATAATATTAATTTAATCTTAAACTTTAAGGCATTAGCTTAATATTATATATAACAATCTATTACATAAATCCCAACACCTGAAACCTGCAAGGGCATACTATTTGCTTAAAGGGATTAATAGAGAATATGAATTTTTAACGTTAAACTCCTAACCACCAGGAGTAACAACCTTCTCTCGGGATCGTCTCCCCGCCAAAGGCGGGGAGGCGTTTTTTTTAATCACTGTTGAGTATTCTAATTAAACTTAAAAAAGGGCTTTTAACTCAGCGGTAAAAATATAATTAGCACAAAGCTTTAGCTTTGAAATAATTTTCTTTTTAATTTTAAAAATTAATCCTTAAATGACCCCCCTTTAGTCTACTTAATTTTAGATTATTCCTCTTTCTTAAATCTCAATCCCCAATCCCTCCCTTTAGACCTTTAAACCATTAAACTTTTAAACTATCAATTCTTCTACACCTTATCCACCCTGGGCAAAACGAAGACTGGCTTCTCTATATTCCCCCGGACCAACCATAAAGCCAAAGCCAGTGCCATCACCGCATCGCACTCCGTATTTGAATCCCAGTAGAAATTCCTCAGCTCATCCTGCAAAGACCATACCTCACCATCCTCTGCGGTGTTTTCAACATAGGGATAGGCAACCTTACCCAGCGCATGTGCCTGCTGCAAATTGGAGATCAACTCAGCTTTGGCTTTGCCTCCCCTTTCCCCGAAGTTGAAACCAAAAGGCTTGATATCGGAAAGCTCGGACAGGACCACGTCTCCCAAGCCGGTTGAATCTATTATCACCTGGCCACCATATTCTTTTTTTCTTTTTCTTATGGCAGAATAAACATCTTTCCATTCCCTCTGGAAACGCTCCAGGGCTACAACCTGATAGGGTATCTGGGTGATATCCAGGGTAACTCCCACGGTGTAAGTTCTTTTCCTGGCCAGATCCCAACCGTGACAATACGTATGCCCCGACACAGGAGGAGAAAGACCCGAGGATTTTGAGGTAGCCTCCGATATGTACTTCTCTAAAATCACCTGGTCGGGATCATCCACAAAAAGACCATAGATCTGCTGGGCAACTTTATTGGGAGACAAACTTGAAATCTTTTTCTCCAGGTACTCTCTGCTCACATAGGGATTTTCACGGGCATCCCCATTCTGAACGTAGCCATATTGGGGATGAGCCTTTAACCACTCGCATTTTCTAAAAAACCAGTTTTTTCCTTTAGGGGTGGAGGTGTAATCCAAAACCCCTGCTCTATCCGCAAGCCTCATCATCACCACCTGCTCAACCACGTACTCGGGATGGGGCTCGAAAGCCACCTCGTCAAAGTTAAAATAGTCATAGTCACGACCTAAAAGATATTCTCCCCTTCTCTGGGTGGACCTCGCCCAGAAAACGGAGCCATTTCCGAATACTATATGGGGAAAGGGGGTGAACGTAATATCCTTCACCAAAGCTTCGGCTTTCCTTTTCCCCTTCAAAAGCCTTATCGCCTTTTCGAAAATTATCTTAGCCTGATCCAAGGTTATCGAGGCATTGACAGCCTGGTATCCTCTGGCTGTATTATATTTTAATTCTCTGATTTTAAAAAAACAGCGGTGAAGTATCTTTATCGCCTGAACTTCAGATTTGCCCCATCTGTTTCCGGTATGCAAGGCATTTTCAGGCTTGGTCGAACTCAAAAGCCACTTAACCTGGCCGGGATGAGGCTCAACCTCCAAAATCTCCCTGGCAAACAGGACAGGATCAGATACAAATTTTCTCCAGACGCTTTTTTTAACCAATCTTTCAATTCTTCCTAATCTAAATCATCAATTTTTCCTCAAATCTTAATTCTCCAATCTCCTGTACATACTGAATACTGTCTACTTTTTACTGTTTACTGACTACTGCCCACTCTCCAACTCCCGTTTCCCCTGCTCCTGGGTGATAAACCCGGATTCTACTTTCTTTAAAACGTTTTCCAATCTGATCTTTTCAGCCTGATATTTCTCCAGAAGATTGAAGATCTTTTTATTGTCAAAATGCTGAGTGCACCTTAAGGGAATCCCCTTAAGTGCTAACTCCAGGTTCCTCAACCACTCCAGAAATCTTCCAGCTGGAGACTGGATCGATACCACGAACCTCAGCATAAGCTCATATTTTATCTGAGCCCAATTGTAAGCAGGCCCGTAGGAATATCCCAGCATAAAAGGATCGAGATGAACACCAGCACATATATCTTCTATCAGGGTTTTATGATTTATGTACCAGGAGCTTGACGAGGAATAATGCCCGGATGGACCAACGTAAGTTATCTCCACATCGTTCCAGGTGACCGGATTATCCTCCGGTGCTATCTTTTTCATCATCTCGACTGTATCCTCAAAATACCTGTTAGCCCTCTCCAGATAAGCCTGATCCGATTCAAAGGAGAACCTTTCCGGAGGCTTGATTTTCACGTGAAGTCGGTGATATCCGGCATTGTGCATGGTCTTGTGCATATCCTCCAGAAGCCTTTGCTCGATTCTAACAACGAAAGGAACAGATGAGAAAATGCTTTTCCCCCTGGGGTCGGAAGGATCCACATCCAACCCATAATAAAAGGTAGAAAAGGGATTGAGTTTGACCAGTTTTCCGTTCTGCTCCTGATAAAGTTCCCATTCTATCCCATTCTTAAGTTTAAACCTTATGGTAGCAGGATCTATGAAAAAGAATTTGTCCAGCCTCTCCCCATTGGGTGAAACCGTCACCTCTCCACAAACCGCCCCATCGGTTAAAAGCGAGCTGAAAAATTGAAAAAGCATTGATTCGATCCCGGCAAATTTCTGAAAGGAGCTGCCAAAGATCCTCTGCTCCATATCGTCCATGACCTTTTTAGCCTTATCCAAAAGACTTTGATCATCTGAACCTTTAAATTCATAATGACCCGGTGGGGTACAGAACCTGGTCCAAACCCAAACAGCGGAATTCAAAACTGGTATGTTATCCCTTAAAAACCGGTAAAGTTTTATCCTGATACTCTGATCCCAACTCTCAGCCGGAAAAGACATCTGGTTGAAATAAAGATCTTCTTTTTGTCTTGAAACCGGAGAAGTTGGATATTTGGAGAGTTGGGATCCCTTCACCAAAAAGCTATGGGGTAGATTTTTTGTTCCTTTCTTGAAAGCCTCTTTTCCCCTGGTTTTGGTCAAAAGATTTTTAAGATTATAAAAGATTCTCATATTAAATTTACTTTTCTCAAACACCCTTTCCCTATCTTTTTTACCATTCAAATTGTAGTGATTTTGAATATTTTTTAACCTTCCTATGTAAAATTCTCTTTACTTTTGATTTGATTTGTAATATAATCTATTATAATTGAGCTAAGTTAAAAAAGAGGTAAGGGTATGGAAAATTTAGGATTAATCATAAAAAAGATAGGGCAGATTATAAACTTTCCGCTTTTCCATGTAAACCAGAAGCCTATAAGTTTAACCTCCATCATAATGGTATTAGTAATACTTCTTGTTTTCTACCTCATCTCCAGAGGGATAAGAAGACTTATAACAAATAGAATATTCCCGAAATACAAGCTGGATATGGGAATTCAGCTCGCTATCTCGAGAATAGTTCATTATATGATAATCGGGCTGGGCATTATAATGGGAGTTCAATTAATCGGCTTAAATCTCACATCTTTAGCGGTAGTATTCGGACTTTTGAGTGTTGGAATCGGTTTTGGGCTCCAGAACATAGCAGCAAATTTTATTTCCGGATTGATAATTCTTTTTGAAAGACCCATCCAGATTGGAGACCGGATAACAGTAGGAGATATCCTGGGAGACGTTGAGAACATAAGTTTAAGGGCAACCCACATAAGAACCGTAGATAATGTTACCATAATAGTCCCCAACTCAGAGTTCATATCCTCTCAGGTTATCAACTGGTCCCACCGGGATCCCAAGATCAGACTGCACGTTCCAGTAGGAGTGGCTTATGGCTCGGATGTCCCCCTGGTGATTCGATCGCTTCTTGAAGTGGCACGGAGTCATTCCCAGGTATTAGAATCTCCCGCTCCCCGGGTATGGTTCACCGACTTCGGGAACTCCTCATTGAATTTTGAGCTTTTAGCCTGGATAGTTGATCCAAAGAAAAAACCCGATGTGATAAGCGACCTTAATATAAAAATCGATGAGATATTCAGAAAACATGAGGTTACCATCCCCTTTCCCCAGAGGGATCTGCATTTACGTTCATCCGTACCCTTATCATACATATCTCAGAATAGAATACCCGAAGGATCATGATAAAAGAAGTGTTTTTAAAGGAGGATTAAAATGTTAAAAAGAATCGAGAATAATCATAAAGAATTACCATTAGAAAAGTTAAGATGGAGATGCAAACCTTCACTTTTTAAATTTAAATCCACCGATGAAATCCCTCCCTGCACCGAGATTATCGGTCAAAAAAGGGCAACCGATGCCATAAAGATGGGGTTGGAGATGAAAAGCAAGGGTTACAACATCTTCGTAGTGGGATTGGTGGGAACCGGAAGGACTACCACCATAAAACATCTTCTGGAACAGCTGGAGAAAAAGGAGAAATCCCCGGATGACATCCTCTACGTCAACAACTTCAAGCATCCGGACCAGCCCAGGATGATACTTCTTCCTGCGGGGAAAGGTAACGCCTTCAAAAAGGACATAAGCGATCTAATAGACTCACTGAATAATAACATACCCAAAGTATTCGATTCAGAGGAATATCAATCCCGGAGAAAAGAACTGGTTCAAAGTTTCGAAAACCGGCAGAAGGACATAATCAAGGAGTTCGAAAACAAAATAAAAGAAAAGAATTTCGCCTTGGTACAGGTGAAGATGGGACCCTTTGTAAGACCCGATGTTCAACCTATAGTTGACAGTAAACCGATAAACCTTTCCGAACTTGAAAAGATGGTGGAACAGGGTAAATTCTCCGAAGAGGAGTATAAAATTTTGGTTGAAAAGCATCAGGATTTAATATCCGAGATGGAAATTACATTCAAAAAATCAAGGGGAATTTCCAAGGAAGCAGGGGAAGCTCTCTCGGATCTGGATAAAAAGATCATTCTCCCCTTGATTAATGATCTTGTCAATGATATAAAAAACAAATACAAAAACCAAAAGATGAATTCTTATCTGGATGAGGTCTCCGAAACCCTTATATCCGAGATCGACAGATTCAAACAGAAAAAAGCCCAGCCGGAGTCCCCCATCCCCGGTTTACCTCCTGTGGAACCGGAAGAAGATTTTTTTGAATATCAGGTTAATGTGGTGGTTGACAATTCCGAGACCAAGGGTACCCCGGTAATCATCGAGACCAATCCCACCTATAAAAACCTCTTTGGAACAGTTGAGAGAGCGCTTTCCCGGGGAGGTGTATGGAAAACGGATTTCTCCAAGATCAAAGCTGGATCTATCTTACAGGCAAATGGTGGGTACGTGGTTTTCAACGCACTGGATGCCCTGGTGGAGCCGGGAGTATGGCCAGCCTTGAAGAGGACTTTGAGAAATTGCATCGTCGAGATTCAAGCCTATGATCCATTTTATCTTTTCACCACCTCCGCGATCAAGCCGGAGCCGATAAATGTTAATGTTAAGGTAGTAATGATCGGCGATGATTTCATTTATCGTCTTTTATATTTAAGAGACGAGGACTTCAAAAAGATTTTCAAGATAAAAGCAGATTTTGACTCGGTTCTGCCCAAGGATGAAAAATATATTCACGAATATGCCTCATTTGTTAAAAAGATCACCGGAGATGAAAAGCTCTTACCCTTCGATGCTAGCGGAGTGAGTGGAGTAATAGAGTTCGGGGTTAGGTTGGCTGGAAGGCAAAACAAGCTCTCCGCCAGGTTCACCTACATTGCTGATTTGATAAGGGAAGCAAATTACTGGGCAAACAAAGATGATAACAAGTATGTGAAAAAGGAACACATCGATAAGGCTATCGAAGAATGGATAAGAAGAGTGAGTCTGGTAGAGAATAAAATCCAGGAGATGATCGATGAGGGAACCATAATGATCGATACCACAGGCGAGGTGGTTGGGCAGATAAATGGTCTCTCGGTTCTCGATCTGGGAGATTACATCTTCGGAAAGCCAACTCGAATAACTGCTCAAACCTCAGTTGGAAAATCCGGGGTGATAAACATCGAGAAGGAGGCTGAGCTCTCCGGCAAGACCCACAATAAAGGGGTTTTGATTCTATCAGGTTATCTGAATGGCAAATACGGACAGGATAAACCTCTGGTGATGAATGCCAGCTTGTGCTTTGAGCAATCCTACTCCGGCGTGGACGGAGATTCCGCCTCCTCCACTGAAGTATATGCAATTCTTTCAAGTCTGGCTGAGCTACCTTTGCGCCAGGATATAGCGGTTACCGGTTCGGTAAATCAGAGAGGAGAGATACAGCCGATTGGGGGAGTGAACGAGAAAATCGAAGGCTTTTTCGATGTATGCAAGTTGAAAGGTCTCACCGGAACCCAGGGGGTAATGATCCCCCATCAGAACGTTGAACACCTCATGTTGAAAAAAGAGGTTGTGGAAGCCGTGGAAAACAAAAAGTTTCATATCTATCCGGTAAAGACCATCGATCAGGGAATTGAGATTCTAACCAGGGTAAAAGCAGGAAAGAGAAAAGATGATGGAGATTTTGAACCGGGCACCGTGAACTTTCTGGTCGACCAGAAATTAAAGGAATTAGCAAAGAAATCGAAAGAATTCGGAGTTGAAGAGAAATCAAAGGAGAAAAAATAAAATTAATATGTAGGGGAGACCCTTGTGGTCTCCCATTGCTGTTTAAAGTTAGAAGATCGTTCATCAGGCATTTAAGAATGTCGACTAACATTCAAAGGTTAAAAAAATGAAAAAAACAAAAATCGCTGTTCTCATCTCTCTTATCTCAATACTCTTACTCCTCTTCTGCGCAACCACAGGTCCCGGTGGAAAAAAGAGCTTGATTTTGGTCTCAACCGACCAGGAGGTATCAATTGGGCAGGAATTCTCCGCCCAGATAGACACCACCAATCCCATCTCCCAGGACACAATCGTACAAAACTACGTTAATGATGTAGGTCAAAAGATTGCCAGAATATCAGACCGGGCTGACCTGGATTATCATTTCTCGGTGATAGACACCCCCATAGTTAACGCCTTTGCCTGTCCAGGGGGTTTCATTTACATTTATACCGGTCTTCTGGAGATAATGGACAACGAAGCACAGCTTGCAGGGGTTTTAGCTCACGAGATCTCCCACGTGGTTGCCCGGCACGGGGTGAAAAGGCTTCAGAAGGCACTGGGATTACAGGTTCTTCTTTCCATTGCCTTAGGGGAATCAAGTGAGATCACCCAGAATGCGGTAACTTTGGGAGCTGTGGTGCTTCTACAGGCTCACAGCCGGGAGAACGAGTTCGAGGCTGACGAATTCGGAACCTACTATATGACCAATGCTGGATACAACCCAGAGGGTATGGTTCAGCTTCAGCAGAAATTTCTGGAATTAAGTCAAGGAGGGCAGCCGGGATTTTTTGAGAAGATAATGGCAACCCACCCTCCCAGCGCTGAAAGGGTCAAAAGGATTGAAAATCAGATAGCTGGATATGATCCTGAAATAAAAAACCGCTCCTTTAAAGCTGAAGAGTATCAGAAAATAAAATCTCGGTTGAAAAAAGATTAACACATCGTTAAGGGGAGGAATTGAACTCAGCTATAAACAAGAGTAAATTAATCAGTTTTCCAAATCAGGTATCACAGGTTGTCTCAACCTGTGATAGGCTAAACTTTAAATGATCAGGGTCTTTTCGGTGTTTAATTCTTTTTTCATCAAACATTTTTGATTAATCGTTCCTCAATCCATTCAAACCTTTCTTTGTTACTTCAAGGCACTTTAACTTTTCTCCGTTCCATCGGGGTACCTTACCCCGATGTAAAAATGGTCAAGGGTAGGGTACCCTTGACCAACATTGGATAAGAATCATTATGTAGGGGCGGAGCTTGTCTCCACCCGAAAATCAATACAGTTCTTCCCTCAACTCTTTCAATTCCTCTTTAAGCTCATTTAACTGCTCTTTCAGCTCCTTCATCTCCTCGCGTAGCTCTTTTTCCCAGATTTTTTCCTTTAAAGGTTCTTTTAATATTTTCTTTTCTGGAACTATGATTTTCTTGATCTCCGGAACCTTGGGAACCTCAGGAAAGAATTGGGAGAACCACTTCTTTTCTTCTTCCTCAATTCTTAAAGTAAAATTCTTTCTGTCCCCTTTTCTCAGAACCTCGATTTTTACCCTGTCACCCTTTTCTTTCTCGGATATCTTTTCCCAAAAATCAGCGCAATCATCGATGCTTTCTCCACCAACCCTAACTATCACATCTCCAGCTTTAAGATCGGCCTTATGGGCAGGTCCGTTCTCCTCCACCTCGGTTACCAGAGCTCCCTTTCCATCCTTCACCCCAAAGTACTCACCCAGCTGCTCGGTTAAATCCTGAATCTCCATACCAGTACTTCCCATAGAGGATATTCTCATGCCGTAAAACCAGGGCTTTAAATCTTTCTTTTCTTTCTTTTTTTCGATAATCGTGTAATCAAGGTCCTTTTTCGGTTTTTTACCCATCTTTACGAAAATCTGTTTTTTATCTCCATCCCGGATAACCGTTATCTCGGATCTTTCACCTGGTTTGGTCTTTCTAACCAATTTGACAAATTGATCCACATCCTCGATATTGCTTTTGTTGAAAAATACAACCACATCACCGGCTTTCAAGCCAGCCTTCTCAGCCGGGCTGTCGTCAACCACCTCAGCGATCAGAACGCCCTCATCCGATTCCAGATCTAAAGCCTCCCTCATATCCCAGTCGACATTCTCGATGTAAACCCCCAGCCATCCGTTGTCCTCTGTTGTGTAATATTCTTTTTCTGCAGAGAAAGCAGAGATGGAGAAAACTGCACCTGTAGCAAAGAAAAGAACCCAACCTAAAATCAATACTTTTTTAATCATCTTAACCTCCTCTCTTTATCTTTTAAAAATTTCTACAAATCTTTTGAAAAAAGGTTCCAATTTAAAGTAAGAAAACACAAAGTCTTTTTATCCCCTGAAGTAAAAGCGAAAAGTAAATTATCTGTGTTCTCTGGGCTTGCAGATAATCTCTTTTATCTCCAGATCGAAAAAGCTGTGAGTATTCGCAGATTTTAAAACCAAAGCAGTATCAGCACCTGTGCTGGTTCCGCCTATGGATATCACCTCTTTTCCGGAAGGGATAAGACCAGCATCACAGGCCATCAAAGTTATCTCAACCGCCACCTTGGTACCCTCGCCAAAGGTTCTGAAAGTGTGAGCGACAATCTCATCCACCTGATAGGTATTAAACTTTTTTCTTATAGCTCTTCCTATCCCCCCAAAAGAATGCTGGCAGGTTAGAATCTTCCCTCCTTCTTTTTCGATCTGGTCTTTTTTCTCATGGCTCAGCTCCTGAGAATTAGACTCTCTGAACCCGGTGCAATGGGACACCACCACCAAGTTAAAACCCGAAAAGAGCTTTGCTGCCTTAATCCCGGTATCACCTTTGGTGCTGGCAACGATTATATCTTTAATGTTTAATTCCTCTGCCCTTTGTTTAGCACTATTTAAAGTTGAATCCGTGTTCTGGGGTCCGGATTTTTCAAAATAGATAACTTTTAAATTAACCATAAAATCTCCTTTTTAATATTTAAACGTTCAAACACCAGAATTTGTCTCAAAAGCCCGGGGCAGTTTATTCCCCAGCCACCTGTATCCAATAGAGGAAAGCAAAGCTAAGATCGACACCCCTGACCATATGAAAACCGGCTGTTCAGCCAGGACATCCAGAAGCACCCCTCCTATAAAAGGACCCAAAGACCATGCCAGGGATTGAAACAAGCCAAAAGCACCCATATACCTTCCGTAATGAGGTTCCTTTGACATGTTAGCCACAACCGCCATAACCGCAGGCATTACTATTATCTCAGCCAAGGTGATCACTCCCATACACATAAAAAGCCACAAGAAACTTTTGGCAAAACCAACCGAGGTATATCCCAGCATGTAGATCAAAGAGCCATAGAATAAAACCCTGCTTAAGTTATACTTTCTTATGAATTTGGACATGGGGAACTGAAAAAAAACAACGATTAGCCCGTTTAAAGTATAAAGTATTCCCATCTGATTTTTGGAGATCCCCACCCAGTCCACTGAGTAAACCGATAAGGTCGCTACCAGTTGAGCAACCACAATGAACAAAACCAAAGAGATACTGCAGTAGATGAAAAAGTGCCTGTCTTTTCTTATTTCCAGAAGGTCCTGAAATCTAAACCTCGGAAGATCAACACCTTTGGTAACCGTTTCTTTTAAAAAGGCAAGAATCAGAAAAGCGGATAGAAAAGTGACCAGGGCAGCAATGAGAAAAAGAAGCGAATAGGATACCGCTGAAACAAAGCCACCGATTGCCGGGCCAATTGCCCAACCCAGGTTCCCCCCGATTCTTACAATACTGTACCCCTCCACCCTTTTCTCCTTTCCCACCACGTCAGCTACCATGGCATGAGCCACCGGCTGGAAAAAACCTCCCAGAATGGAACTGAAAACCACCAACAAAGCAATGGGTAAAAAACCTCCGTTTTTAAAAATGATCCAGGTGACTATTAAAAAGGACACACCCCTGAGAAGCTGAGCAGTCCCCATAACCTTCACCCTCCCTATCCGATCTGAAACCTCTCCTCCAATCACCCCGAATACCGCCCGCCCCAAAGAGGCTATGCCAAATACCGCTCCCACAACGCTCATCGGGATACCCAATTCCTGATAAAAATAGATACTTATAAAGGGAATGATCATGGCAAATCCCATAGCCGAGACCAGCCATCCAAAAGCCAAAAGCCACAATCGAAAATCGTACTCTTTGAACAAACTGGATAGATTATTAAAAAGGTTCATATGAAATCAATTAAGCTAAAAGTGAAATACGTGATATAGCTTATTTAATAAGATTCTTATGATAAGATATTCCATTAGTATTGGCAAGTTCTATTTTTGTTGAAATCTCGACTTAAGTGTCATCTTTAGCTTGATTTATAAACCTTCCAAGATGATTCGCCCTCTTCTATTTATAGTTGACAAATCGATTAAAGTTGATTACTATCTGAAAAATGATATGAGAGAAAACTTCTTTAAAAACTTAAAATGCACCCTCTGCGGAGCTTCATATTCACCTGAAAAACCTCACAATCTCTGCCAGTGCGGGGCACCCCTTTTTGCCCGGTATGAAATTGGCGAACTGAAAAAAAAGCTTGAAAGAAATTCTTTTGATAAAAAGAACCTTTCCATCTGGAGATATAAGGAGCTTTTACCCCTTCAGGATGAAAAAGAGATTGTAAGCTTAGGCGAGGGTTTCACTCCTTTAATTCAAGCAAACGATTTGGCAGAAGAATTAAAAATAAAAAAATTGTTAATAAAAGATGAATCGCAGAATCCCACCTCCTCTTTCAAGGCTCGGGGGATGTCAGCTGCAGTCTCGATGGCAAAAAAATACGGGATAAAGGATATCTGTCTTCCCTCAGCGGGAAACGCTGCCTCAGCTTTATCAGCCTACTGTGCTGAAGCAAAGATAGCTGCTCACATCTTCGTACCTGAAAAAATCGAACCCGAGATCCTCCTGGAATGCAGAGTTTTCGGGTCTGATATAAGAAAGGTTAAAGGTGCAATCAGTGATTGCGCTAATGCAATGCAAAACGATAGAAATTATAAAAACTGGTTTGATCTTTCCACCCTCAAGGAACCTTATCGGATAGAAGGTAAAAAGACCATGGGGTATGAATTAGCAGAACAGCTTAACTGGAAGCTTCCGGACGTTATCATATACCCAACCGGAGGAGGAACGGGCTTGATCGGAATGTGGAAAGGATTCGATGAGCTGGAAAAACTCGGATTTATAGACAAAAAAAGACCAAGGATGATTTCGGTCCAATCCGAAGGATGCGCTCCCATAGTAAAAGCTTTCCAACAGGGAAAAGAAATATCTGAGTTCTGGGAGAATTCGAAAACCATTGCCTCTGGAATCAACGTTCCAAAAGCCTTGGGCGATTTTCTGATACTAAAAGTCCTCAGGGAAAGCAAAGGTTCTGCGGTCTCGGTAAAGGAGGAGGAGATCTTAAAATCGATAAAGGATATCTCCCAATCGACCGGCATTTTCCCCTGCCCCGAGGGTGCAGCAACTTTAGCTGGTCTGAAAAAACTAAAACAAAAGGGATTGGTCAGAGAGGATGACCTAGTGGTATTATTTAACACCGCTTCCGGTCTCAAGTATGTAAACACACTTAAACCTCTTCTATGACAAAATCAAAA